>JAWVDZ010000378.1:0-7707 GCA_033856955.1 Gaiellales bacterium | reverse complement strand
GGGCGCCGCTTCCCGGGCGACCGACCGCGGACGGCCTGTGGCAGCTGGCCCAGCACATCCCCGTCGCTGATCTGCTGCCCGGCGACCTCGTCTTCGCCGGCGCCACGGCCGGGGCGCCGTACCACGTCGGCATCTACGCCGGGCAGGGGTTCGTGCTCGCCGCGCCGCACACCGGCGCGGCGGTCGGATACGCACCGATCGGGGCGGGCGGCTGGGACGGGTTCGGCCGGCTGATCTCGGACGGTGCCTCACCGGCGGACGACCGGGAGACGGCGGCCGCACGCCGCCACCAGGTGCCGAGCAACGTGCTGCGTGCGGAGACCGAGCTGGGTCTGACGGACGACCCCGATGCGGCAGCGGCGGCCCTGGCCGCTGCGCAGTCGCGGCACGCCGGGTCGCTGAGCGATGCTCTGGCCGACCAGCTGGGCGATCGATCGGCTGCCGCGCTGGTGCTGTCGCGGGCCGGCGGGCCGGGCCTCGCGCTGACCGGCTGGGTGCGGTTGCGGCCGGTGGCGGCAGCGGGTGCCGACGGCGGTGGTGGCTCCGGGCCGAGCCGCTCGCCGGCCCGGGGAGGGACCGGCCGAGCGCCGCGCGGCGGAGGGGTGACACACCTCGACCGGGTCGGGGCCGTGTTACGAGCGGGCGAGACGGTGGCCGAGCAGCTGGCTCATCGCGGCCGGGCGATGCCGCTGCAGGCGGCGGCCGGGATCCGCAACCTCTCGCGCTTTGGCCTCAGCGGCGCCGGTGCATTGCTGCCCGACCCGGATTGGCGGGACGCGGCCAATCTGGCCGGCACTGTGTGGGATGCCGCCTCCAGCGCCGGTGACCTGATGTCGGCGGCCGGCACCGCGGGCGTGGAGCTCTCAGGAGCCGGCCTGTGGGCGGCCAGGTTCAGCCTGCTCGGCGGCGGAATCTCGACGGGTGTCTTCATCGCCCAGGCGTACACCGCCCGGCGCACACGCGACCGGGTTGCCTACGGCCTGATGGCTGCCGGAAGCGCCGCCACCACGGCCGGATTGATGACGGGCGGGTCGCTGCTCGCGCTCGGCGCCGCCACCTCCGTCGTACCGCCGCTCGGGCTGGCGCTGATCGTCACCGGAGCGACGCTGTGTGCCGCCGGCTACCTCGTCCGCCACCCGGAATGGTGCCGGGCCGCACTATCCGCAGGCGGTCGTGCGCTCGACCTGGCCTGGCGGGTGCAGACGGCTCCGGTGCGCGTCGCTGCGTCGGCAGCGTCCACCTTGGTGGACGGCGCCAAGTCGGTAATCGACGCCATCCCCACGCCCTGGTAGCCGTTGGCGGCTGCAAACCGTCGCATTCCGGCGTCGCTGCGGTCGGCCCGTGCATAGCACTGTGCCTCCTTTGCTCCTTGTACTGCTCGGTTTTCGCTCGCCACGATCCACTCTGTTTTCGCTCGCCACGGCACGGCTACGATCAGTGGCATGCCCTCCAACACGCTCAACGAGCGACTCGAAGCGCAGCTTCGGGCGCTGCCCGACTCCCCTGGCGTGTACCTGTTCCACGGCCGCGACGGGGAGGTGCTGTACGTCGGCAAGGCCAAGTCGCTGCGCAAGCGGGTGCAGTCGTACTTCCGCCGCGAGGCCTACACGACGGTCAAGACGGCGGAGCTCGTGGAGCGGATCGAGGAGATCGAGTTCGTGGGCGCCGGTGGCGAGCACGAGGCGCTGCTGCTGGAGCAGAACCTGATCAAGCGCCACCGGCCGCCGTTCAACATCCGGTTGCGCGACGACAAGTCCTACCCCTACATCGCCGTGACGGTGGCGGACGAGTACCCGCGCGTGATGTTCACGCGCGAGCGCCACCGCAAGGGGGTGCTGTACTTCGGTCCCTACTCGAGCGCCCGCAAGGTGCGCGAGACGCTAGACGTGCTGAACCGCGTCTTTCCCTACCGCCCCTGCGAGGGCCCGCAGCCGGGACGCCGCTCGGGTGTCCCCTGCCTGGACTACCACATCGGCCGCTGTGCGGCGCCCTGCGTCGGGCTGATCTCGCAGGAGGACTACCGGGCGGTGATCGAGGGCGTGATCGAGTTCCTGTCCGGCCGCGTGCGCCCGCTCGAACGGCGGCTGGAGGCCCAGATGAAGCAGGCCTCGGCCGCGCACGAGTACGAGGAGGCCGCGCGCTACCGTAACCGGCTGACCGCCGTCCGCCACCTGGCCGAACGCCAGGTCGCCGACCACGTCGGCTCGCAGACCGGCGATGTGCTTGCCGTAGCCGTCTCGGAGAACACCGCCAACGTCCAGCTGTTCCAGCTCCGCGACGGGCGGCTGGCCGACCGGCGCAGCTTCTACCTGGACAACGCCGGCGGCGAGAGCGAGTCGGATGTGCTGTGGGGGTTCGCGATCGAGTACTACGGCGGCCAGGTCGCGATCCCGCGCCAGGTGTTCCTGCCGCCGGGCTTCGAGGACGCCGACCTGCTGGCGCTGTTTCTGTCCGAGCGACGGACGTCGGCGGTCGAGGTGAGGATCGCGCAGCGGGGAGAGAAGCGGCGGCTGGTCGAGCTGGCCCGGCGCAACGCCGAGATGGCGCTCGAGCACGACCGGCTGGTCGCGCAGCGCACGCGCGCCCGCCGCGTCGAGGCGCTGGAGGAGCTTCGCGAACACCTCAACCTGGAGGCGCTGCCGGTGCGGATCGAGTGCTTCGACATCTCCAACCTGGGCGAGTCGAACCGGGTGGCCTCGATGGTGGTGTTCGAGGAGGCGGTCGCGAAGCGCTCCGACTACCGCAAGTTCGGGATCCGGCACGAGCGCGGCCAGGACGACTTCGCGAGCATGGCCGAGGCGGTCGGCAGGCGGTTCGCCCGCATGAAGGACGCCACCGCGCAGGAGTTCGACGCCAGCTTCGCGTCCACCCCCAACCTGGTCGTGATCGACGGCGGCAAGGGGCAGCTGGGCGCCGCGCTCAAGGCGATGGCCGGCTACGACCTGCCGCGGGTGGCGGTGATCGCCCTCGCCAAGCGCGAGGAGGAGGTCTACCTACCCGGCCGCTCGGCTCCGGTGATGCTCGAACGCGGCTCGGCCGGGCTGCAGCTGCTGCAGCGGATCCGGGACGAGGCCCACCGGTTCGCGATCGGCTTCCACCGCCAGCGGCGCGCCAGGGCCGCGGTCGACTCCATCTTCGACGATCTGCCGGGGGTGGGCCCGGCCCGTCGTAAGCTGCTGATGGAGCACTTCGGCACCGGTCAGGCGCTGACTGCGGCCGGACGCGAGCAGCTCGAGAGCGTGCCCGGACTGCCGCCCAAGATCGGGCGCCAGATCCATGCCGCTCTCCACAAGACGGGATAGTGTGGCCCGATGCCGCTGATCCCCGAGCAGCCGGGCCCGATCGAGCTGGTCGGCTCGCGCCGGTCGCGAAACCGGGTGCGGGTGGTCTGCCTGGGCGGCGGCACCGGTCTGTCGGTGATCCTGCGCGGGCTGACGCACATCGGCAGCGTGACCGCGGTCGTCACCACCACGGACGACGGCGGCAGCTCCGGCCGGCTGCGGCGCGACTTCGGCATGCCCGCCCCCGGCGACGTCCGCCACTGCCTCTCTGCGCTGGCCGAGGACGAGTCGCTGGTCGGCCAGCTGTTCGAGCACCGCTTCACCTCCGGCGAGCTCGCCGGGCACAGCTTCGGCAACCTGTTCCTGGCCGGGCTGACCGATCTTCTGGGCAGCTTCGACCAGGCCGTCTCGGAGTCGGCGCGGGTGCTGGCGGTGGTCGGACGGGTGGTGCCGAGCACCACCGACATCGTCGAGCTGGTGGCCGAGATGGATGACGGCCGAACGGTGCGCGGCGAGACGGCGCTGGCCGCGGACGGCGCCAGCATCCGGTGCGTCATGCTCGATCCGCCGGACGTGCGCGCCCATCCCCGTGCGCTGCAGGCGATCGAGCGCGCGGATCTGATCGTGATGGGGCCCGGCAGCCTGTTCACCAGCACGCTGCCGCCGCTGCTGGTGCCGGGGATCCGGGAGGCCATACGGATGGCGCGGGTGCCCCGGATCTACGTCTGTAACCTGCTCCAGCAGTCCGGCGAGACGGAGGGATACCGCGCCTCCGATCACGTCGCGCGGATCTACGAGCATGTCGGCGACGATCTCGTTGACGCCGTGCTGGTGAGCCGAAACCGGGCCGAGCACGGGGTTCCGGTGCCGGTCGACCGGGGCGGGCTGCGGCGCCTGAACGTGCGCGTGTTCGGCGGCCGGCTGGCGGGCGAGTGGCAGCACGACGCGGACAAGCTCGGCCGGACGCTGGTGCGGCTGTCGCGATGGAAGCCCTCGGATGAGCTTCAGTGAGGATGTCCGCCACGAGCTGGTCGAGCACCCGCCCGCCAAGGCCTGCTGCCGGCTGGCCTTCCTGTCCGGTCTGATCCGCCACTCGGGCAGCCTGCAGGTGCGCTCCGGCGGCGAGCTTGCGGTGGTGGCCGAGCTGAGCGACCCGGCCGCCGCCCGGCTGGCCTTCCGGCTGCTGCGCGAGCGCGGCGCCGACTGCGAGATCGTCTCCTTCCGTGAGCACCGCTTCCAGCGGCGAAACCGGGTGCGGCTGCGGATCGCCGGCGGCACGACGCTCCAGCTGCTGCACGAGGCCGGCGTCCTGTCGACCGCGCTGACCCCGCTGCCGCGGCCGCCGGGGCGTCTGCTGACCCGTGTCTGCTGCCGCGGCAGCTACCTGCGCGGCGCGTTCGTCGCGGCCGGCTCGGTGTCGCCGCCGCGGCGGCCGGCCCACCTCGAGCTGCGCACGTCGGAGCTCGACGGCGCCATCGCGCTGGCCGAGACCGCCGCCCGTGACGAGATCCCGATGCGCACCGCCGAGCGGGCGAGTCACGCCGTGGCGTACCTCAAGTCGCGTGAGGGCGTGCGCGACCTGCTCGCGCACATCGGGGCGCACGACGCCGTGCTCTCGTTCGAGGAGGCGGAGGTGATCAGCGCCACCCGCGAAGCCGCCAACCGGCTGACCAACTGCGACCGCGCCAACCTCGGCCGGGCGAGCGCGGCGGCACACCGTCAGCGGGAGGCGATCGCGCAGCTCGACCTCGACCAGCTCGACCCCAGGCTGCGCCAGGTGGCCGAGCTGCGGCTGCGCTATCCCTCCAGCTCGATGGCCGAGCTGGGGGAGCGGGCGACGCCGCAATTGACCAAGTCCGCGGTCGCCCGTCGCATGAAAACCCTTCTTTTCTTTACAGAATCCTAAAGATCCCCCGAGTGGGGGTAGGAGCATTTCACCCTTCATACGATGATATGAGGGTAAGGCTTGTGGGTGACCTGGCATCCCTTGCGCGACAGACCTAGACCCCATCTGACGCTGCCCGAACTGGCCGGACACCCACAAGCCCCCGGGACCTCCACCCGGATCCCCACCAGCCGCCAGTCGTTAGACTGACGGCCGGGTATCCGTGAGCTATCTGGGGGGTTCTTGATGAGCGTGCGCGTGGCGATCAACGGGTTCGGCCGCATCGGCCGCAACGTCTTTCGGGCGGCGAGAGAGCGAGGCGCCGGCTTCGAGATCGTGGCGGTCAACGACCTCACCAGTGCCGCCACCCTGGCCCATCTGCTCAAGTACGACTCCGTCCACGGCAGGTACCCGGACGAGGTCAGCGCCACAGACGACGGCCTGATGGTGGCCGGTAACACGGTCGCGGTGCTCTCGGAGCGAGATCCCGCCGCGCTGCCGTGGGCCGACATGGGCGTCGAGGTCGTGCTCGAGTCGACCGGTTTCTTCACAAAGCGTGAGGGCGCGGCCAAGCACCTCGCCGCCGGCGCCCGCAAGGTCGTGATCAGCGCGCCGGCCACCGAGCCCGACATCACGATCTGCATGGGCGTGAACGACCAGCTCTACGACGCGGACAGCCATCACGTGATCTCGAACGCCTCCTGCACCACCAACTGCCTGGCGCCGCTGGCCAAGGTGCTGCTGGACACGTTCGGCATCCAGCGCGGCTACATGACCACCACGCACGCCTACACCAACGACCAGATGATCCTCGACCTGCCGCACTCCGACCTGCGGCGTGCGCGGGCGGCCGCGATCAACGTGATCCCGACGTCGACCGGCGCCGCGAAGGCGATCGGTTTCGTGATCCCGGAGCTGTTGGGCAAGCTGGACGGCATCTCGATGCGGGTTCCGGTGCCGGACGGATCGGTCACCGACCTGGTGGCCGTGCTCGACCGCGACGTCACCCGTGACGAGATCAACCAGACCTTCGAGGCGGCCGCGGACACGGGCACGATGAAGGGCATCCTGCAGTACACCTCGGATCCGATCGTCTCCAGCGACATCGTCGGCAGCTCGTACAGCTCGATCTTCGACTCCGGGCTGACGATGGCCAACGGCAACCTGGTCAAGGTCGTCGCCTGGTACGACAATGAGTGGGGTTACTCGTGCCGGGTGGTCGATCTGATCAACAAGATCGCGTAGCCCGCCGGTGCGCAGCGTTCGCGATCTGGACGTGGCCGGCAAGCGCGTGCTGGTGAGGGCCGACCTGAACGTGCCGCTGGACGGTGGCCGGGTGGCTGACGACACTCGCATCCGGGCGGCGATGCCGACCATCGAGCTGCTGCTCGAGCGGGGTGCCCGCGTGATCCTGTGCTCGCACCTGGGCCGACCGCGCGGCGAACGGAAGCCCGAGCTCTCGCTGCGCCCGGTGGCCGACCGGGTGGCCGAGCTGCTCGACCGCGACGTCGCCTTCGGCGAGGAGCCGGGCGATTTGCGGATGCTCGAGAACCTGCGCTTCGACCCCCGCGAGGAGCGGAACGACCCGTCCCTGGCCGCCGAGCTGGCGGCCGAGGCCGACCTCTACGTCAACGATGCGTTCGGCGCCGCCCACCGCGCGCACGCCTCCACGGAGGGCGTCGCCCACCTGCTGCCGGCGGCCGCCGGCCTGCTGCTGGAGGCCGAGCTGGAGGCCTTCGCGCGGCTGCTCGACCGGCCGCAGCACCCGTTCGTGGTGGTGATCGGCGGGGTCAAGGTGTCCGACAAGATCGGCGTGATCGACCGCTTCACGCAGCTCGCCGACGCGATCCTGATCGGCGGCGCGATGGCCTTCACGTTCCTGGCCGCCGCCGGGAAGCCGGTCGGCTCCTCGCGGCAGGAGGACGAGGAGGGCAGAGAGACGGCGCGGCGGGCGGTGGCCGATGCCCAGGCGCAGGGCTGCGAGCTGCTGCTGCCGGTGGACGTGGTGGTGGCCGACCGTTTCGCCGCCGACGCCAAGACGAAGGTGGTGTCGGCGGATGCGATCCCGGACGGCTGGATGGGCCTCGACATCGGGCCGGAGACGACGGAGCTCTACGCCGGCCGCCTGGCCAGCGCCCAGACCGTGTTCTGGAACGGGCCGATGGGCGTGTTCGAGCTTGAGCCGTTCGCCCACGGCACGCTGGCGATTGCGCGCGCGGTGGCGGACTCGGAGGCCGTCTCGGTGGTCGGCGGCGGCGACTCGGTGGCGGCCGTCAACGTGGCCGGCGTTGCCGACCAGATCACCCACGTCTCGACCGGCGGCGGCGCGGCGCTGGAGCTGCTCGAGGGAAAGACGCTGCCCGGTGTGGCGGCGCTGGAGCTGGCGGCATGAGCGGGCGGCGGCGGTTCGTGGCCGGCAACTGGAAGATGCACAAGACGCCGTCCGAGACGGGCGGCTTCGTCCGCGAGCTGGCGGCGAGGCTGCCCCAGCAGGTGGACGCCGCCGTCTGCGTGCCCTACACCTCGCTCGCCCCGGCGGTC
>JAWVDZ010000377.1:0-7731 GCA_033856955.1 Gaiellales bacterium | reverse complement strand
TCGATCATCTAGAGTCGCGCGCAGCATGCTCGACAACCTCTTCTCACCACTGGAGCTGGGGTCGGTCACGATCCAGAACCGGATCGTGTCAACCTCGCACCAGACCAGCCTCGTTCACGGCCACCTGCCGACCGACGACCTGATCGCCTACCACGAGGCACGGGCGCGCGGCGGCGCCGGTCTGATCTGCGTCGAGGCCACCGCGATCCACCACACCGGCCTGCTGACCGCCCACACGCTGGGCGGCTACCTGCCCGAGATCGTGCCGGCCTATCGGCGGCTGTCTTCGGCCGTGCAGAGCCACGGCACGCGGCTGGTGGTACAGCTCTTCCACGGCGGCCGCGAGGTGATCGCGGCCGCTCCAAGGCCGGCGGCGGTGGCGCCGTCGAGCATCCCCAGCAGCCGGTTCAAGACCGAGCCGCGCGAGCTGACCCGTCGGGAGATCAGGGAGATGGTTGACGGCTACCGGGTGGCGGCATCGCACGCCGCCGCCGGCGGCGTCGACGGCGTCGAGGTGTGTGCCGGCTTCGGCTACCTGCCGACCCAATTCCTGTCCCCCCACTCCAACCACCGCGACGACGAGTACGGCGGCTCGTTCGAGAACCGGCTGCGCTTTCTGCGCGAGGTGTGCGAGGCGATGCGAGCGGGAATCGGAGGTGGCATCGTCGGCTGTCGCCTGACCGACGAGAGCGGATCGTGGGACGGAAACGACGATGACGAGCTGGCGCGGGCGGCCGCGACGCTGTCGGACGCAGGGCTGATCGACTACCTCTCGATCGCACTCGGCGGGTCGTCGACCTACCGCGGATCGAGCTGGATCGTGCCCCCCTCGCCGGTCGAGCACAACGCCGTGGCCGGCTTCGCCCGCCGCATGAAGTCCTCGGTCGGCGTGCCGGTGATCGCCACCGGCCGCATCCTCGACCCGGCCGACGCCGACGCCATGATCGCCCGCGGCGACTGCGACGCCTGTGGAATGACGCGGGCGCTGATCACCGACCCGGCGATGCCGCTCAGGGCGCGCGCGGGAGAGACGTTCACCACCTGCATCGGCTGCAACCAGGGTTGCATCGGCCACTACCACGCCGGCGTCCCGATCGCCTGCACGATCAACCCCTGGACCGGTCACGAGGCCAGCCTGCCGCGACCTGCGGCGGTCGAACGGCCGGGTACGGTCGTGATCGTCGGCGCCGGGCCGGCGGGAGCCGCCGCGGCGGTCTGCGCGAAGGCGCAGGGACATCGGGTCGTGGTGTTCGAGCGGGGCTCGGCAGCGGGCGGCCAGATGCGGCTGGCCCTGGAGGCACCAGGCCACCGTGAGATCGCGAGCGGTCTTGTGGACACGCTCGAGCGTTGGCTCGAGGGCTGCGACCTGCGCCTCGGTGGCGAGGCCGATCTCGACGCGGTGCTGGCGGAGTCCCCCGACCGCGTGATCGTGGCCACCGGCGCCGTTCCGTTCCAGGCCGGGCTGGGTGGCGATGCCCATGCCTGGGACGTGCTGTCGGGAGCAGCGACCGGTGAGCGGGTGCTGGTCGCCGATTGGGGCGGAGACTGGACAGGGCTGGCCGTGGCAGAGCATCTGGCCGACCGCGGCCGAAGCGTCCGGCTGGTGACCAGCGCGATCGCCTTCGGTGAGATGATCCACCAGTACCAGCGCAACATGTATCTGGGACGGCTCGACGCGGCCGGAGTCGAGCTGATCCACCACCTCCGCCTCGTCTCGGCCACGGCCGGCCGGGCGACGTTCCGAAACGTCTTCTCCGACCGCGAGGTGACGCTGGACGGCTTCGACACGCTGGTCGTCAACGACGGCCGCTCGGCGGCCGGCGTGACCCTGTTCGAGGCGCTGCAGGACTCGGGCGCCGACGTCCTGCGGGTCGGCGATGCCCTGGGGCCGCGCTCGTTCGAGGAGGCGATCCGGGAGGGCACGGACGCCTCGCTTGCACCGCTGTCCGCAGCCGTGGGCTGACCCGTGACCGTTCCGGCACGGTTCGCGACCGCGCCGGGCGGATCGCCCCCGTAGCGTGGCGCGATGTCCGAGCGTGCCCAGGCCACCGTCGAGTACGCGGGCGTTGCGATGGCGGTTCTCCTGCTGCTGCTGGCCGGAGCCGCGGCCGCTCGGGCGCAGCTTCGGCCACATCCGTCCGGCGACGCCGCGTACCTCGACCTGGCCCGGGCGCACGCGCCGCGGCTGGTGCCCGAACGCGGCGACGGCGAGCAGCCAGTGGACTTCACGCGCTGCCGGCAGCCGGACTGCGCGCGCGGTGCGCGGCCGGTGCTGTACGTCCATGCCGTCCGGCGCGACGGCTTCGTCTACCTCGAATACTGGGAGTACCTGCCCGAGTCACGCACTGCCCACCTCGGCATCGCCGAGCTCGACGGCTACCACCGCGACGATTGGGAGGGCGTGATCGTGAAGCTGCGCGGCGACGGTGTCGTGGTCGGCGCCCGCGCGTCGGCGCATCTGGGCTGGAGCGGCCGCTCGCCCTGGTGGGAGCTCCGAGTGGGCGACTGGGCGCCGTACCCAGCCACCGTCTATCGCGCTTCGGGCAGCCATGCTGGCTCGTTCCGGCGAGACGGCGTCGATCTCGCGGGTGACGGCTGGGACGGCGACACCCCGTCGGCCGAACCGCAGCTGCTGCCAGCCGACGACGCGCGCACGGGCGGAGCGGTCTTCGACCCCGGCGCCGTGCCGCCCTGGCAGAAGGAGGTCTGGGGCAACCCCGAGAGCGTGATCACCGGCCGGCCCGGCGACCGCGCACGCTACGCGCGTTACGCCTCGCTGTGGGCGCGGCTGTGCCCGGTGTGCTGAGCGGGTGCGACGGGACGTTCAGGCTTTCACCCGACACGCCGATAACGATCTGCGTGTACCCATCCCGTCCCAGCGAACTGCTCCGCTCGGCGCTCAGCCTGCTGCCGCCGATGCCGTGCTCGATCGACGTCATCTCCGATGACGGCGGCTGCTTCCCGCTGACGCTGGCCGCGGTCGAGGGCGACCTGGTCTACGGCTACGGCGACCGGGAGCTGGTGCGCAAGGACCTCGACCTCGAGGCGCGGCTGCGCGACGACCGCGGCGAGGGCTGGGACATCCACTTCAACATCCTGCGCTCGTACTTCCAGTCCGGCGACGAGTTGCTGCTTCACCTCGAGGTGACCGAGGTCGTCGTCCGCGACGCCGAGCGCCGCTCTCGACGCGCGCACCTCGCCGAGCTGGCCACCGCAAGAGTCCTGTACGGGAAGGCGCACGACCGCGACGAGCTGTTCGACGTCCGCCTGGCGGACGTCTCGCCCACGGGCGCGGCCTTCATCAGCGAACGCACGCTCTCCACCGGCGACCTGCTCGAGCTGAGCACCGTGGTCGATGAGCGGCCGATCCGGTTCGAGGTGCGCGTGGTGCGATCGATCCCGGCCATCTACGGCAGAAACCGCGTCGGATGCGAGGTCACGTCGATCCTCGAGGCCGATCGCCACACGCTCAAGCAGCTCTCGGAGCGGTACGAGCGCGAGGGCTCACCCGAGCAGCGAAACCCCGAGATCGCCAGGACGCTCCAGGCGGCACGCAGCCAGACGCTCCCCGGCCGCCGCCCGGCGCGCCGCTACGACACCTAGGTCAGACCGTTACCCGCGCGGTCCGACCGGGTCGATCGCACGCGCGGCAGCGGCCGTCAGCGGCTCGATCGTGACCCAGGCCGAGGGCTCACCGCATCCGGGGCAACGGGTCGGCTCGACAACGTGCCGCTCGGGCTGCGCCAGCTCCTCCCGCACGAGCCGGGTTTCGACGTCGAACGCCGCCTGTCCGGTGCGCGACGCGATCTCCTTCGCACGCCGGTTGACGCCGGTGGCGTCATAGCCGACCGTGATCCGGGTGCCGCAGTAGCCGCAGAGCGCCATCCGGGCGACCGGCGGGGCATATGGCGGCTGAGCCTCGTCCCCCAGCTTGGCCGCATACCAGATCGCCATGAACAGGCCGATCAGCGGCAGCTTCAACGCCACCGCCAGGAACATCACCATCCAGAAGTCGGCCCGGCTCACGTCACGGGACAGGCTATCGCACCACGATCGGGCGCGAAAGCCTACAGCCCACGGCTCTCCCCGCCGATTATGGGTCCGACGATGCCCGAACCCACGCGGGAAGAACTGCTTACCCTTGCCCTCGGCGTGCTCCCAGAGCCGCCCGAGACTGTCGACGTGCTCTCAGAGGACGGCGGCTGCTTCCCGCTCACCATCAGCGGGGTCGAGGACGAGATGCTGTTCGGCTACGCCCCGCGTCACGCGGTGCGCCTCGATGTGCACCTGCTGGCCCGTGTGTTCTACCCGGAGCGCGGCCGCTACGAGGTCGAGTTCGAGGTGGTCGAGACGTTCTTCCACAGCACCCAGGAGGCGCTCGTGCATCTCGCCGTCAGCGGCGTGCGGCACCGAAAGGCACGGCGGGCATCTCCGCGCGTTCCCATCTCCGCGTCCGCCACCGCCTCCGTCAAGTACTGCCGCACGCTGCCACGCGATACGGCGATGGAGGTGCGGGTGGTTGACATCTCCGCCACCGGCTGCGCCTTCGTGACGCAGAAGGAGCTCTCGGCCGGCGACCTGATGGTGGTCGAGTTCGGGCTGGACGGACGCAACGTCCGCATGGAGGCGCGCGTCGTTCGGATCGATCCCGCACCGTACGGCCGGTATCGAGCGGGCTGCGAGATCACCGAGATCAGCGACGGCGACCGCAGGGCGGTCTCTGCGATGGCGGCGGCCGCCAGCGATCACGGCTCGGAGGAGCAGCGCAACCCGGAGGCGGTCGCCGCGCTGGCCGAGAGCCGGTCGACCAGCACCGCTCTTTCGGCCCGATTGGGCATCGCGTCCGACGACTGATCACTCCCGAAAACGGGTGATCAACATTTCGGCTCAGCCGGCCGATAACACCCCTACGCACGCGGGGTCGTGCGCCGGAACCGTTCGGAAAAGGGGCTACAGGTGTACCGGATCTTTCACAGCGAGCGCGGCAGCGTGGCATCGGAGATCTCCTACGGCGTGATGTGCGTGGGCATCCTGGTGCTCGGCGGCCTGTGGGTGATCGCTCAGCTCGAGGGAGTCTCGTTCCAGGTGCTGCTCGAGCAGCTGCGCCACGGCACGAACGCCCGCTAGCTCAGCCCAGCTACTCTGGCAGGATGACCTTCCGTCGCCTGCTCGGCTTCCTGCGGCCCTACCGGGGGCAGGTGATCGTGTCCGCCGTGCTCGCGGCGGGAACGCAGGCCGCCGGCCTGGTGATCCCGTACCTGACCGGACGCGTGATCGACTCCGCGCAGCGCGGCGACAGCCGCCGCCACATCTACTCCCTGGCACTGCTGATCGTGGCCGCCGGGGCGGTCAAGGGCGTGATGATGCTGTTTCGCCGCTGGCTGGCGGGCCGGCTCTCGCTGGCCGTGGAGTACGACCTGCGAAACCGCGTCTACGAGCACCTCCAGCGGCTCTCGTACCGCTTCTACGACCGTCACCAGACCGGCCAGCTGATGTCTCGGGCGACCGTCGACGTCCAGCAGGTGCGGGTGTTCCTCGGCTACGGCCTGATCTTCTTCTCCCAGAACGTGTTCACGGTCGTGATCGTGCTGGTCGCGCTGTCGTTGATGAACATCGAGCTGACGCTGATCGCGCTGGCCATCACGCCGCTGATCGGCTACCTCGCCTACCGCTACTCGCGGATCAGCCACCCGGTGCTGAAAGAGGTGCAGCAGCGCGTCGCCGATGTGACCACGCAGGCCGAGGAGAACGTGGTCGGGGTGCGGGTGGTGAAGGCGTTCGGCCAGGAGGCGCACGAGACGGAGCGGTTCCGGGCCGGCTCCGAGCGGATCTTCCGCCAGGCGATCCGCGCCGCGCGCCTGCAGGCGATCTACGTGCCTGCGCTCTCGGCACTGCCCAGCCTGGCGATCGCGGGCATACTGCTGGTGGGCGGATACCAGGTGGTTCACGGCAGCCTGACGCTGGGCGAGTTCTTCGCCGTCAACGCCTACCTGCTGTTGCTGGTGCTCCCGCTTCGCTCGATCGGCATGCTGGTCGGCCAGTACCAGCGTGCGATGGCGTCCGGCGAGCGCGTGTTCGAGGTGCTGGACGAGGATCGCGACGTGGTCGAGCGGCCCGGTGCGCGCCCTCTGCCCGACGGCGCGGGCGCACTCTCGTTCCGGCACGTGGGCTTCGGGTACGAGGCCGGGCGTGAGGTGCTGTCGGATATCGACCTGGAGATCGCCGCCGGCCAGACGGTGGCGCTGATCGGCCCCACCGGTTGCGGCAAGACCACGCTGACGGCGCTGATCCCGCGCTTCTATGACGTCGAGCGGGGTAGCATCACGCTGGACGGGCTGGACGTGCGCGACGCCACGCTCGACTCGCTGCGCGGCGCGATCGGCATCGTCGGCCAGGACACGTTCCTGTTCTCGACCACGGTGGCGGAGAACATCGCCTACGGCGCGCCGGACGCGACCCCGGAGCAGATCGCCCAGGCCGCCGTGCGCGCCCAGGCGCACGACTTCATCATGGACCTGCCGGACGGCTACGAGACGCGTGTCGGCGAGCGCGGCCTCTCGCTGTCGGGTGGACAGAGGCAGCGAATCGCGATCGCCCGCGCGCTGCTGATGGACCCACGGGTGCTGATCCTGGACGATGCCACCGCCTCGGTCGACGCCAGCACCGAGGCCCGCATCAAGCTCGCCCTGCGCGAGGTGATGCGCGGCCGAACGACGCTGATCATCGCCCACCGGCTCTCCACGATCTCGCTGGCCGACCACGTGGTGGTGCTCGACCGCGGCCACATAGTCGCCCGCGGCGAGCACGCCGGCCTGCTCGAGGAGAGCCCGGTGTACCAGGAGATCTACCGCCACGGCCTGGTCGAGCGGACGTTCGTGCAGCTCGATCCGGACGGCGCACCGATCGAGAAGGAGGATGTTGCGTGAGGGCGATCGGATTCGGCAGCCACATCAGCGCCCGCGGAGCCGCCGCTGCCGGCCTCGGGCTGCGCCGGACGGTCCACCGGGTGTCGCAGCTGGTGCACTACACAGCTCGCCACAAGGCGCGGGCGCTGATCGCGATCGGCGCGCTGCTGGGCTCGACCGCGACCGCCATCGCCGGCCCGGTGGTGGCCAAGCAGGCGATCGACCGCGGCATCACACCGGGCGACTTCGGCCAGGTCGAGCTGTGGGTGGCGGTGTTCGTGGCGGTGGCGATCGCCGGCTGGCTGTTCGGGGCGGTGCAGAGCTACCTCACGACCTGGGTCGGCGAGCGTGTGCTGACCGATCTTCGCAGCGACCTGTTCGCCCATGTCCAGGAGCTCGACCTGGGCTACTTCGAGCGCACCCGCGCCGGCGTGGTGATCTCGCGCCTGACCAACGACATCGAGGCGCTCAACACGCTCGTCACCGACGGCCCGACCACGCTCGTGCAGAACACCATCACGCTGATCGGCTCCGCGGCGGTGCTGCTCTACGTCGACTGGCGGCTGGCGCTGGCCACGTTGACGGTGTTTCCGGCGATGTCGATCGCGACGGCGCTCTACCGGCACTACTCGGCGATGGCCTACCGGCGCACCAGGGAGCGGCTGGGCGAGGTGACCGCGAGCCTGCAGGAGGACATCTCCGGCGTGCGGGTGGTACAGGCCTTCCGCCGCGAGGACTCGAACTACCGCCGCTTCCTTGGCGTCAACGGCGAGTACCGGGAGGCAAACCAGCAGACCGTCAACGTGAGCGCGATGTACTTCCCGTT
>JAWVDZ010000376.1:0-7796 GCA_033856955.1 Gaiellales bacterium | reverse complement strand
TGGCGGCCCGGATCGCAGCCGGCGAGGACTGGCTCGAGGCGGCCGTCGACCAGACCGGCCTTTCGCGCACCGCGATCGAGTCGCTGGCCACCGCGAACAGCGCCGTCGCCCGCCGGGTGCTCGGCGTGCGGGCGCCGGCACCCGCGGTGCGCGAGTACGCGGTTCCGCTGCTGGTCGGGTTCGTGTCGCAGGTGCTGATCGTGGCCGCCACCGCCGGCCGCGGCTCGAGCGACTTCACGGGCACCATGCTGCTGCTGGAGGCGGCCATCCTGGGCGCCGTGTTCGGCACACGGATGGGACTGGCCGCCGCGCTGTCGCCGCTGGCCGTGTTCGGCGCGGTGATCTCGGCCAGCATGCTGGTCGGCAACGAGAGCTGCGGCGGTGACGGTTGCGGCTTCCAGTTCGCGGGCTACGTCTTCATCGCGGTGCTGGTCGGCAGCGCGGCCGGCGTGAGCGGGCTGCTGCGCGACCGCTACTTCCCGCGCTGAGCAGGCAACGCATCTGCTGAGCGATCAACTACAATCACCATCCGCCGGCGACGGCGGCCGACCATGTTCGAGATTGGAACCGCACTCCGCGAGGCCCGCGAGCGAAAAGGGCTGTCCTTCACGCAGGTCGAGGAGGACACCAAGATCCGGGCCCGATACATCCGCGCCCTCGAGGACGAGGCGTTCGGCATCCTGCCCGGCGCCACGTACACCAAGGGGTTCCTGAGGGCGTACGCCGACTATCTCGATCTCGACGGGCACCTGTTCATCGACGAGTTCAACTCGCGCTACCACGACCCCCGCAACGAGGACGAGCGCTCGATCTACCCCAAGTCGAACTCGCGGCCGCGCGGTCGGCAGCGACGCGAGACCAACCTCGTGCTGATCGTGCTGGCGGCGATCGTGGCGATCGCATCGATGGTCTTCCTGGCCTTCAACTTCGCCGGCCCGGCCAACGTCAACCTGCCGCCGCCGACCTCCTCATCGACCGGCAGCACGGGTTCAACGCCCAGCTCGGACAACACGTCGCACACCGGTACCACGGGCAAGACGCACACCCACCAAGCTCCGGCCAAGTACCGGATCGAGATCACCGCGGCAAACGGCAGCTCGTGGCTGTCGGCCCACCTCGGATCGAGCGCGGGACCTGCCGCCGTGTCCGTGCACGGCACCGACCTCTCGCAGTACCTGCTGCAGCAGGGCGAGGTGGCGGCGATCCTGGCCAATGGGCCGGTGGTGATCTCGCTGGGCGCACCCGGCAGCCTGACCGTGACGATCGCCGGCCATGCCAAGCAGCTGCCGCCCGGCACCCGGTTTACTTTCACGCGTACCGGCATCAAGCGGGCGTGAGCCGGCCCTCCGCGGCGATCCTGCTGACCGGCAGCGAGCTGCTGCGCGGGGTGATCTCCGACCGCAACGCCTCGCATCTGGCACGCGAGCTCGAGCTGCTCGGGATTCCGGCCGAGCGCGTGCTGATGGTGGGCGACCCGCTGGCCGACGTCGTGGACGGCCTGCGCGAGCTGACCGCCGGCCACGATCTTGTGATCACGTCAGGCGGGCTCGGGCCGACGCACGACGACCGCACCGTCGAGGCGCTGGCGGAGGTGGCCGGGGTGCCGCTGGTGGTGGACGAGCCGATCCTGGCCGAGATCACGGCCTGGACCGACTCCGTGGCCGAGCGGCTGGGCTTCGAGCGGTCGCGGTTCGAGGACGGCAACCGCAAGCAGGCCCGGATCCCGGTGGGCGGGGTGGTGCTGGGCCTGGCCGGCACGGCTCCCGGCTTGGTGATGGAGGTGAACGGCGCAGTGGTGGTGATGCTGCCGGGCGTGCCCTCCGAGCTTCGCCGGCTGTGGCAGATGGCGCCCGCGCACCCGCTGGTGGCTCCGCTGGTGGCGCGCGGGACGCCGCGGCGGCGGCTGATGCTGCGCACCTACGGGATCGGCGAGTCGCACGTGGCTGACCTGTTCGCAGCCGCCGGCGGCGACCCTGACGGCGTCGAGACGAGCATCTGCGCGCGCAACTTCGAGGTCGAGATCGACATCCGCGCGCTGCCCGGCGAGGAGGCCGACGGCGTGGCTCTGCGCGGGCGATTGGCAGAGCTGCTGGGCGATCACGTGTTCGCCGACGACGAGCGACCGGTGGCCGAGATCGTGCTCGAGCTGGCCCGGCAGCGCGGGCTGACGCTGGCCACCGCGGAGTCGTGCACGGCCGGCATGGTCGCCGCCGAGCTGACCGACGTGGCCGGCAGCTCGGACGTGTTCGCCGGCGGCGTGGTGGCGTACTCGAACCGGGTCAAGCGCGATCTGCTGGGCGTGGACGCCGACCTGCTCGACACCTATGGCGCCGTCAGCGCCGAGGTCGCCCGGGCGATGGCGGACGGCGCGCGGGAGCGGATGGGGGTGGACGTCGCGGTGGCGGTGACCGGCGTCGCCGGCCCCGGCGGCGGCACGCCGGAGAAGCCTGTCGGGCTCGTGCACCTGCACGTCAGCTCGCCGAGCGGCGAGTCTGCGCGATCGATGCAGTGGGGAGGCTCGCGGTCGGATGTGCGCCTGAGGGCCACGGCGGCCGCGTTGCACCTGCTTCGTGAGCACCTCGTATCGCGTCCGTGACACGCCGGCCTTGAAGTGCGTCCGACCGGGGGGCTAGTATCTCCACACGAACACTCGTTCGGCCTGAGTGGACTTTGACGACCCGGCGCCAAAGCCGGAGGAGAGGTGGGTAATTCGATGGAACGAGACCAAGCACTGGAAGCGGCCGTCAGCCAGATCGAGCGCCAGTTCGGCAAGGGCGCGATCATGAAGATGGGCGAGGCGTCCCACGTGGACATCGACTCGGTCTCGACCGGAGCGCTCTCGCTCGACCTCGGGCTCGGCATCGGTGGCCTGCCGCGCGGTCGCGTGGTGGAGGTGTTCGGCCCCGAGTCGTCGGGCAAGACCACGCTCTGCTACCACGTGATCGCGGAGGCTCAGCGAAAGGGCGGACTGGCCGCGTTCATCGACGCCGAGCACTCCATGGACCCGACCTACGCGCAGCGCATCGGCGTCAACGTGGACGAGCTGCTGCTGTCGCAGCCCGACAACGGCGAGCAGGCGCTGGAGATCGCCGAGATGCTGATCCGCAGCGGCGCGCTGGACGTGCTGGTGATCGACTCGGTGGCGGCGCTCGTACCACGGGCCGAGATCGAGGGCGAGATGGGCGACTCGCACGTCGGCCTCCAGGCGCGGCTGATGAGCCAGGCGCTGCGCAAGATCGCCGGCACGCTCAACCGCACCGGCACGATCTGCATCTTCACCAACCAGCTGCGCGAGAAGATCGGCGTGATGTTCGGATCTCCGGAGACGACGCCGGGCGGGCGGGCGCTCAAGTTCTACTCCTCGGTGCGACTCGACATCCGCCGCATCGAGACGCTCAAGGAGGGCACCGAGGCGGTCGGCAACCGCGTCCGCGTCAAGATCGTCAAGAACAAGGTGGCGCCGCCCTTCAAGCAGGCCGAGTTCGACATCGCCTACGGCGAGGGCATCTCCTGGGAGGGCACCGTGCTGGACGTCGGGCTGGAGCACAAGATCGTCACCAAGTCCGGCTCGTACTTCTCCTACGGCGACGAGCGCCTGGGGCAGGGCCGCACCAACTCGAAGGCGTTCCTGGTCGAGCATCCCGACGTGACCAACAAGATCCTGGACGAGATCCAGGTGAAGTTCCCCGACGTGATCGTGCCCCGGCGGTCAGCCGCGCCCGTGCCGCCCACGTCGATCCCGGCCAAGGGAAAGCTCTCCGACGCCGCGGAGGGCGAGGATGCGGAGCCGGTGATGAACGGCACCGCGGAACTCGCCGAGCAGGGCGCCTGACCTCGCAAGCCGGGGGGTCGTCGTGGAGCGCGTGAGTTCGATCTCGGCCAGCCGCCGTCGCGGGGGCGGCGCCGAGATCGTGCTCGGGTCGGGGGAGCGGCTGGTCGTCTCCACCGCCCGGCTGGCGGGATTCGGGCTCGCCCGCGACGACTTGGTCGAGGACGGGGTGGTCGCGGCGCTTCGCACCGCGGCGCGGTTGGACGGCCTCGAGCAGCGGCTGCTGCGGCTGGTGGCGATCCGCGCCCGGTCGCGATCCGAGCTCGACCGGCGTATGGAGCGCTGGCAGGTGTCAGCGGATGAACGCCAGGAGCTGCTCGACCGGCTCACGGCGGCCGGCCTGCTCGACGATCGGGCGTTCGCCCACCAGCTGTCCGCAAGCCTGCGACGCCGCGGGCACGGGAGCTCCCGTGCCGCACATGACCTCGACCGGCTCGGCGTCGACGACGCCACCGCCTCACCGGCGCTCGCCGATCACGCCCAGGCCGACGGCGAGATCGCGGCCGCCATCCTGGAGCGGCGCTTCGGCCCGCCACCGTATGACGCCGCCACACTTCACCGCGCTGCAGGCCTGCTGGCGCGGCGCGGCTTCGAGGAAGACGTGATCCGTTCGTTGCCGTTCCTCGACGACTGATTGCGGTCACGTTCACCGGTCGATTACGATACGCACGGAGCAGATTCGCACCCTTACGCACTTTCGCCTGCAAATGCAGGAGTTCTCATGTCGTTCGATGGTTTGGTGATCACACCGGTGCCCGCGCGGAGGCGTGGACAGGTCGTGGTACCCGGCGGACGGCACGAGGCCGAATAAGGGCCGATCGCTCCTGGTGACAACTTCCACGCCCGGCTTGGCCAGCGGGCGAACAGACCGAAGGAGCAACAATGGAGCAGGCGCTGATCGGCCTCGCGGCACTGATCGTCGGCGTGGTTGCCGGCTTCGCCGTGCGGGCACAGGTGGGCGCAGCCCGCATCGGGTCGGCCGAGCGGGAGGCGACGCGGATCCTGGCCGAGGCGGAGGGAAGGGCGGAGGCCCAGCTGAAAGAGGCGCGCGTCACCGCTCGCGAGGAGCTGCTCCAGCAGCGCGCCGAGCAGGAACGCGAGCTGGGCGACCGCCGTGCCGAGCTGGCCAAGAGCGAGGAACGGGTGATCGCCCGCGAGGACTCGGTAGCCGTGAAGCTCGAGGAGGTGGCGCGTCGTGACCAGTCGATCGCCGACCGCGAGACGCACGCCCGCCAGATGCAGGAGGAGCTGAAGGCGGCGAAGGACCAGCAGGTGGCCGAGCTCGAGCGCGTCTCCAGCATGACGGCCGCACAGGCCCGCGACACGCTGCTGGCGCAGGTCGAGGAGCGCTCCCGGCACGAGATGGCCAAGATCGTCCGCCAGGTGGACGAGGAGACGAAGCTGGAGGCCGACCGCCGTGCCCGCACGATCCTCTCGGTCGCGATCCAGCGGATCGCATCCGGCCACACCGCCTAGACCACGGTCTCGGTCGTCCAGCTGCCCTCCGACGACCTCAAGGGCCGGATCATCGGACGCGAGGGCCGAAACATCCGCGCCCTGGAGAACCTGACCGGCGTGGACGTGATCATCGACGACACGCCGCAGGCCGTGGTGCTGTCAGCGTTCGACGGCGTGCGCCGGGCGACCGCGCGGCTGACGCTGGAGAAGCTGATCGCCGACGGCCGCATCCATCCATCCCGGATCGAGGAGATGTACTACCAGTCCAAGGCCGAGATCGAGCAGCAGATCCTCGAGGCCGGCGAGCAAGCCTGCTTCGAGGCCAACGTGCATGGGCTCCACCCCGAGCTGGTCAAGGTGCTGGGCCGGCTGCACTACCGCACCAGCTACGGCCAGAACGTGCTCAAGCACTCGATCGAGTGCGCCCACCTGGCCGCGATCATGGCGGCGGAGCTGGGTGCAAGCCAGAAGACCGCCCGCCGTGCCGCGCTGCTGCACGACCTGGGCAAGGCCGTCACCCACGAGGTCGAGGGATCGCACGCCGTGATCTCAGCCGAGATGGCCCGCAAGTACCGCGAGTCGCCCAGCGTCGCCCACGCCATCGAGGCGCACCACTACGACGTCGAGCCGCAGACGGTGGAGGCCGTGCTGGTGATCGCCGCCGACTCCGTCTCGGCCTCCCGGCCGGGCGGCCGTGGCGAGAGCCTCGAGCACTACATCAAGCGGCTGGAGGCGCTGGAGGAGATCGCCAACTCCAAGAAGGGCGTCGACCGCTGCTACGCGATGCAGGCCGGCCGCGAGGTGCGCGTGATGGTCAAGCCGGAGGAGGTCGACGACGACACCGCCGCCCTGCTCAGCCACGAGATCGCCCGCGAGATCGAGGGCCAGCTCGAGTACCCCGGCCAGATCAAGGTCACCGTGATCCGGGAGTCGCGCTCGGTGGACGTCGCCCACTGACGCCTCCATAACAGAATTCTTACATTAGAGCACAATCCTTCAAACACAAGCTGACGATATTGAGACGTATGAAGGGTCGTGTTATCGCACTCGCCATCGCCGCGTTCCTGGCAATCGCCGGAACCGCGGGGGCGGCAACGTTCTCGTCTCACGTGCTGTGCGGCTCGTCGTGCGGCACGCTGGTGGCCACCAAGGGTTCCGGTCAGCTACGGCTGACCGCCACGGGGACGGCCTACGGCTCGGTCGCGTCGGGCACAATCGCGGTCAAGGATCTCAGCGACAACGGCTCCCGCGACTTCTCGGTCGCGGGCTGGAGCCGCAGCTGGAAGAGGAACGGATTCGTCTTCTACTCCGGCAGGAACCTGACGTACTTCGTCAGCACCACCTGGACCGTGAAGATCTACGGCAAGTCCGGCATCACCTCGAGCGCCACCGCCAAGGGGCACGGCTACATCAAGGGCTCGGGAACCTGGAGCCGCAACGCCCACGGCTCCAAGAGCTGGCCGTCGGCCGGCCAGACGTTCGACCTCTCGGCCTCCTCGTAGACGGCTCGCCACGGTCCCGTCCAGCCACGCGGCTACGATGTGTCCGATGGCTGAGAAGATCCTGATCGTCGAGGACGAGCGCAACATCGCGTCGTTCGTCTCGATGTACCTCAAGAACGCCCGCTACACGGTGGAGATCGCCCGTGACGGCACCGAGGCACTGGCCAAGGCGGAGGGCGTGAAGCCCGATCTGGTGGTGCTCGACCTGATGCTGCCGGACATCGACGGGCTCGAGGTCTGCCGCCAGATCCGCGCCAACTCGGACGTGCCGATCCTGATGCTGACCGCGCGCGACGACGACATCGACAAGATCGTCGGGCTCGAGGTGGGCGCCGATGACTACCTCACCAAGCCCTTCAACCCGCGCGAGCTGGTCGCCCGGATCAAGTCGATCCTGCGCCGCTCGACACAGACCCAGAAGAGCGGCCGCCCGCCCGAGGCGGTGATGGAGCACGGCGCGATCAAGATCGACGCCGGCCGCCGCGAGGTGACCGTCAGTGGCGAGCAGGTGCAGCTGGCACCCAAGGAGTTCGACCTGCTCTGGGAGCTGCTCGACCATCGCGGCCTGGTGCTGACCCGCGACCAGCTGCTCGAGCGGGTCTGGGGCTACACGTTTGCCGGCGACACCCGCACCGTCGATGTGCACGTCCGCCAGCTGCGCCGCAAGCTTGGTGACGAGTGTCCCGTCGCGACCGTCTGGGGCGTCGGGTACAAGGTCGCTGACGATGCTGCGGTCACTTAGGACACGGCTGGCGCTGCTGTTCGTGGGGACGCTGCTGCTCGCGACGGTGATCGCGGGAGCAGCCTCGATCAGGCTCTACCAGTCCTACAACCGCGACCAGACCAAGCGCGAGCTGCGTGGCCAGGTGGGTGGCGTGGCCGACTACTACGCAGCCTCCGTGATCGGCAACACGGTCGGCCGGAAGCGGCCCCCGACCGCGGTGACGGCCGAGAAGTTCGAGCAGATCTGCGGCTGTCGCCTCTACTGGACAGGCGACTATCCGCTG
>JAWVDZ010000375.1:0-2549 GCA_033856955.1 Gaiellales bacterium | reverse complement strand
ATCTGTGGGCCTGGCTGCAGGCCGATCACTGATGGTCGGCCACGAGCTCCATCAACACTCCGTCGTGGTAGCTGCCGTCCGGTCCCCGCTCGTAGCGTCGCATCACACCGACGGTGCGGAATCCCTCGGCCGCATAGCAGCGGATCGCCCGCTCGTTGGCCGCGGCCGGATCGATCGTGATCCGATGGTGGCCCAGATCGTCGATCAGGTGCCGGACGACCAGCCCCACCGCCTCGCGGCCGAGTCCGCCGCCGTGATACGCGGCGCTCAGGAAGAGATCGACTGTCGCGTGCCGGTACATCGGATCCGGCTCCTCGGCGAACTGGACCAGGCCGACCACCCGGTCGTCGACCTCGGCCACCAGCGCGACCACACCGCCCGCCCCGGCGGCCTTCTCGATCAGCTCCTGCTCGGACACGTCACCCCACCAGCGGGCCACCTCCGGCTCGGCGGCGATCACCCTCACCGCGGCCGCATCGGCCCGCTCCATCGTACGGAGCACCAGCCGCCGGCCGCGCAGGATCATGCCGACTCGAGCGCCGCCTCGTGCAGCTCGGGCTCGCTGGGCATGCGCCGCGACAGCACCTTCGACTGGCCGTCGTCCGCCATGCTGACACCGTAGAGCACGTCCGCCACCTCCATCGTGCGGCGCTGGTGCGTGATGACGATGAACTGCGCACGATCCTGGTAGGTGCGAAGCAGCGTCAGGAACCGCTCGATATTGGCGTCGTCCAGAGCGGCCTCCACCTCGTCCAGCAGGTAGAACGGTGACGGCTTGGTGAGCAACAGCGAGAACAGGAAGGCGATCGCCGTCAGCGACTTCTCGCCGCCCGACAGCAGCGACAGCGACTCGATCCGCTTGCCCGCCGGCCGCACCTCGAGCTCGATGCCCGGCTCGACCGGCTCTGCGGCGTCCTGCTCACCCTCGGGATCCTCGCCACCCGGGTGGCCCGCCGGCTCGGCCTCGGTCAGCCGCAGCCGCCCGCGGCCACCGGGGAACAGCGTCTCGATCACGTCGGAGAAGTTCTTCGCCACGGCGTGGAACGTCTTCTCGAAGCGCTCGTCGATGGTGCGGGTGAGGTCGCGGATCAGCGTCCGCAGCTCTTTCAGCGAGCGTTCGAGGTCGTCGCACTGGGTGGTCAGGTCGTCGCCGCGCTGCTTCTCCTGCTCGTACTCCTCCTGCGCCAGCGGGTTGACGGCACCCAGGCTCTCGCGGCGCCGCTCCAGCCGCTCCAGCCGGGCGGCCCGCGCCGCCGCTTCGTCGACCTCGAGCGGACGCTCCGCCTCGACCACCTCGATCTCGTGTCCGGCGGCCAGCTCGGCCCGCCGGCGCTCGAGCTCGGTCACGCGCTCGTCCGAGCGCGCCAGGCCGATCTCGATCTCGGTCACCGCGCCGGTCGCCGTCTGGGCGCGGGCGTCCAGTGTCGCCTGCTCGGTCGCGCATGTCTGCAGCGCCGTCGCGAGATCGCCGGCACGCCGCTCGACGGCGTCGATCCCCGAGCGAGCGGGAGCGGCCAGCTCGACGGCACGCGCCGCCGCCCCTTCCAGCGCCGCAATCACGCGCCGCGCCGGGGGAGTGATCGCGGCCGCCTCCTGCACGCTCTCGAGCAGTCGCGCTGCCAGCGTGTCGGAGCGGAGCGCGTCGGCCCGGGAACGCTCCGCGTCGGCCCGGTGGCGCTCGAGCCGCTCGCCGATCGCGGCCAGCCGGGCAGCCGCCCGCGCCGCGTCCTCAGCCAGACGGCGGCGGGTCGCGTCGAGCGCGGCGTGCTGCTCATCAGCGGCCGTCGCGGCAGCCCGCCGTTCGGTCACGATCGCGTCGAACCCGGCGGCGGTCGCCCGAAGCTCGATCAGCCGCGTCGCCTCCGACTCGAGGTCGCTCTCAGCCAGGTCGCGGGCGGCGTCGCACCGCGCCAGCTCGTCGGCCAGCTGCTCCTGCCGGGCCACGGCTGCGCGCTCCGCCGCGGCAATCGTCGACTCCTCGCGCCGGGCGTCAGCCAGCGCCGCGCGCAGCGCCGACTCGCCGGCCAGCGCCTCGTCGAGGGATGCCTGCGCGCTCTCCGCCGCGCCGGCCGACGACGAGCTCTCGGCCTCGTGCGCGGGCATCTCGCCGCGCAATCGGTCGCGCTCGGCCCGCGCCTGCATCCACGCGGCCTCGGCGGCGTCCGCCGTCCGCCACAGCTCTCCCCGGTCGGCGTCGATACCTGACCCCGACTCGGTCACGGCCACCCCCGACGTCACGACGCCCAGGTCCTCGACCAGCCGGATGCCGTCGATCAGGGCGGCCAGCTGCGGGTCGTGGACGGTACAGACCTCGGACAGCGGGCGACCCTGCGTGCCCTCCGCCACCGGCGCGCGGCCCGCCAGCACGACGCCCAGCTCGCCCTCGCCCTCGCGAAGCAGCGCCAGGGCATCCTCCACCCGCTCCACCACCACCGCGCCGGCCCGCCAGCCCAGGGCGGCAGCCACCGCTCGCTCGTAGCCCGGTGCCGCCTCGACGCCCTCGACGACCAGCCGCGCGCCCGCCTCCTGGAGCGCCCGGACGGCGGGCG
>JAWVDZ010000374.1:0-8741 GCA_033856955.1 Gaiellales bacterium | reverse complement strand
CGCTTCAGGTGGCGCACGAGCTCACCCCCGAGAGCGCATACCCGATCCGGTACGGCGTGCGGGGGAATCCCCGCCGCAGCCGCGCTCTGGCCGTGTTTCGCCTCGTGATCGCGGTGCCACACCTGATCGGCTGGGTGCTGGTATTTCCGCTGTCGCTTGTCGTGGCGGTGATCTCGTGGCCGATCGTGCTCGCAGCCGGCCGCGTGCCGGCGCCGTTCCATCGGCTGCAGGCGGCGCTGCTGGCGTACGTGACGCGGATCGCCGCGTACCTCTGCCTGGTGACGGACGAGTGGCCGCCCTTCCCCTGGCAGGCGGCGTCGAGGTATCCGGTCCAGGTCGAGGTCGACCCGCCGGCGCCGTTCTCGCGGCCGGCGGCTCTCGTCGTCCTGCCCCGCGCCCTGCCCGCGGCGCTCACGGCCGTGATGTTCGGCGTGGTGGCCTGGATGCTCGCCGTGGGGGCGTGGTTTGCGATCCTCGCCACCGGGCGGTTCCCGCGCACCATCCACGAGATGCTCGAGCTCTCGATCGGCTTCCAATGCCGCGCCCTCGGCCACTTCCCGCTTCTGCTGACGGACAGGTACCCGTGGTACGAGAGCGGTCCGCTGATGCTCCCCTCGCGCCGCGCCGACGCGGCTGGCTGACGCGTCGCATCGGCACCACGCACCGGCCTTTCGGCCGTTGCCAGGCACGGTGGTGAGGCGACCGGTGCCCACGGAGTCCCGCTGTAGCATCTGACCGTGGGCAGGCCGTCGTACCTGGAGCTGGTGGGAGAGCGCACCGTCGTGTTCGACGGCGCCATGGGCACGCAGATCCAGGCGCTCGAGCTGACCGCCGAGGACTACGGCGGAGAACGCCAGAACGGCAACGTCGACCACCTCACGCTTACCAGGCCGGACGCGATCGAGCAGATCCATCTCGGCTACCTCGAGGCGGGCGCCGACGTGATCGAGACGAACAGCTTCCAGGCCTCGCCGATCAGGATGGAGGAGTGGGGCGTGGGCGAGGCCACCCACGAGATCAACCTGCGGGCGGCCCAGATCGCCCGCCGCGCCGCCGACTCGTTCGCGACCTCCTCGCGGGCGCGCTTCGTGGCGGGTGCCATCGGCCCCTCCGGGATGCTGCCGTCAAGCGACGATCCCGCGCTCTCCGGTATCAGCTTCAACCAGCTCTCCGAGGCCTTCCGGCTGCAGGCGACGGGGCTGATCGAGGGTGGCGCCGACCTGCTCGTGATCGAGACGCAGCAGGACATCCTCGAGACGCGGGCGGCGGTGGACGGGTGCCGGGCCGCGTTCGCCGATGCCGGCCGAAGCGTGCCGCTGCAGGTGCAGGCGGCGCTCGACGTCACCGGGCGGATGCTGCTTGGCACCGACATCGCGGCCGTTCTGGCGATCCTGCACGCGATGCGGGTGGACGTGATCGGTGTCAACTGCTCGGTCGGCCCGGAGCACCTGCGAGAGCCCGTCCGCTACCTGTGCGAGAACGCCCCGCTGCCGGTCTCGGTGATCCCCAACGCCGGGCTGCCGAGAAACGTGGACGGCGTCGCCTTCTACCCGCTGGGAGCGGACGACATGGCCCGGCAGCTGTCCGAGTTCGTGCGCGAGTTCGGTGCGCCGATCGTGGGTGGCTGCTGCGGCACCGGCCCTGGCCACATCGCCGCCCTGGTGGACGCCGCTGCGTCGGCTTCGCGGGCGCCGCGGCAGGTGGTGTTCGACCGTGCGCTGGCAAGCGGCATGACCACCTCGACGATCGATCAGCAGCCCAAGCCGCTCCTGATCGGCGAGCGCGTGAACACCCAGGGCAGCCGGGTGTTCAAGGAGCTGATGCTGGCCGAGGACTACGACGGCGCCCTGGGCGTCGCCCGCGACCAGGTCGAGGGCGGCGCCCACGCCATCGACGTCTGCGTCGCGCTGACCGAGCGCGGCGACGAGTCGGCGATGATGACGCGGCTCGTCAAGAAGCTCTCGATGGGCGTCGAGATGCCGCTGGTGATCGACTCCACCGACGCCGACGTGATCGCGGCCGCGCTGGAGACCTACCCCGGCCGCGCCCTGATCAACTCGATCAACATGGAGAACGGGCGCCGCCGGATCGACGACGTCGTACCGCACGCGGTCAGGCACGGGGCGGCGCTGATCGCACTCACGATCGACGAGCAGGGGATGGCGAAGACGGGCGAGCGTAAGCTCGAGATCGCGCGCGAGATCCACCGCGTCTGCGTCGAGGAGTACGGGCTCGCGGCCGAGGATCTGATCTTCGACGCGCTCACCTTCACGCTCGCCACCGGCCAGGATGAGTTCGTGCGAAGCGCGGTCGAGACGCTGGAGGGGATCCGCTCGATCAAGCGCGAGCTGCCGGGGGTGTGGACGGTGCTGGGCGTCTCGAACCTCTCGTTCGGCCTCGCCCCGCACTCGCGGCCGGCGCTGAACTCGGTCTTCCTGCACCACGCGATCGAAGCCGGCCTGGACGCGGCGATCATCAACCCGGCGCACGTGCAGCCCTACGGCGAGATCTCGGACGAGCAGCGCGAGCTGGCCGAGGACCTGATCTTCGCCCGCCGCGAGGATGCGCTGCCCCGCTACATCGCGCACTTCGATGTGCACACGGCGGAGGAGGAGCAGCGCGGCGACCCGTTCGAGGGCCTCACCACCGACCAGCGGATCCACGCCAAGATCCTTCACCGCAAGCGCGACGGCGTTGAGGATGACATCGACCTGGCGCTCGACCAGCGGGGCGACCGTGGCAACGACAACGCCGTCGACCTGCTCAACACCGTGCTGCTGCCGGCCATGAAGGACGTCGGTGATCGCTTCGGCCGCGGCGAGCTGATCCTGCCGTTCGTGCTCCAGTCGGCCGAGGTGATGAAGCGCTCCGTCTCCCACCTGGAGCAGTACCTCGACCGTATCGAGGGCCAGGCCAAGGCGCGGGTGGTGCTGGCCACGGTGTTCGGAGACGTGCACGACATCGGCAAGAACCTGGTCGCCACGATCCTCTCCAACAACGGCTACAGCGTCGTCGACCTGGGCCGGCAGGTGCCGCTGAACGTGATCATGGACCGGGCGATGGCCGAGAGCGCCGATGCGATCGGCCTCTCGGCGCTGCTGGTGTCGACCTCCAAACAGATGCCGCTCGCCCTGCACGAGCTCGACCACCGCGGCCTGCACCTGCCGGTGCTGGTCGGCGGGGCCGCGATCAACCGCTCCTTCGGCCGCCGGATCGCCTTCCTCGAGGACGGCCGGCCCTACGAGCCGGGTGTCTTCTACTGCAAAGACGCCTTCGAGGGGCTGGCGGTGATGGAGCGCCTGAGCGACCCCGACATGCGCCCGGCCGTGATCGCCGAGCGGCGGCAGGAGGCGCTGGAGGCCCGCGACGCGCCGCCGCCCGTGCCGCCGCCGGCCGATGACCGTGCGGCGCTCGTCTCGGGCGTGCGACGCGACGCACCGGTGCCGGAGCCGCCCTTCGTCGGCGCCCGCGAGCTGTCCGGGATCGACGCCCAGCTGATGTTCTCGCTGATGGACGAGCGCTCGCTGTACAAGCTCTCGTGGGGCGGCAAGGGGGTGCGCGGCGAGGACTGGAGCCGGCTGGTGGCGGATGACTTCGCGCCCCGGCGAGCGCGCATGCAGCGGGAGGCGTTGCGGGACGGCTGGATCGTGCCGCGGGCCGTGTACGGCTACTTCCCGGCGGTTGCGGACGGGGACGACGTGGTCGTGACCGACCCCAACGGCGGCGAACCGGTGCGGTTCGTCTTCCCGCGCCAGGATCGCCATCAGCGGCTCTGCCTGAGCGACTACCTGCGCCGCTCCGACGACCGCGAGGACGTGGTGGCGCTGCAGATCGTGACGGTCGGCCGCGAGGCGACCGAGCACATCGACCGGCTCCAGGCCGCCGAGGAGTACAGCGAGGCGTACTTCGCCCACGGGCTCGCGGTGGAGGCCGCCGAGGGGCTGGCGGAGCTCGTCCACCGCCGGATCCGCGCCGAGCTTGGGCTCGAGGAGGAGCAGGGCAGGCGCTACTCGTGGGGCTATCCGGCCTGCCCCGACCTCGAGCAGCACGAGCTGGTGCTGCGCTTGCTGCCGGAGGCCTCGCAGCTCGGGCTCGAGCTGTCCGCCGCCTACCAGTTCATCCCGGAGCAGACGACGGCCGCGATCGTGATGCACCACCCGGACGCGATCTACTTCAACGCCCGGCGGGGAGTGCGGTCGGGGCTCTAAGAACCGTTCCGGTTAAGGGCCACAACTCGCGAAAGCGAGCGGCTAGTGTCCGCCGCGTGCCTGAGGGTCCCTTGTCCTGGGAGTCGCTGCGTCTCTCTACGGACAGGCTTCGCCTCCGTCCGCCGACGGCGGGAGACGCCGAAGCGCTGTACGACCTCTTCGCCGACCGGCAGGTCATGGATGGCCTTGGCATGACCGCCGTCTCGGGGGTGGACGAGGCGGGGGCAATGATCGAAGGGTGGATCGACGGTTGGAGAACCGACGGGCTCGGCCCGTTCGTTTTCGAGAATCCGGCGACCCGCCAGGTGGTCGGCCAGGCCGGTCTCATGATCTTCGACACACGCGGCTGGACGCCCTCGAATTGGGCGAACGCCGGACGTCACGCACAGCCCGAGCTCGGCTGGGCATTGATACGCGCGCACTGGGGCCAGGGGTATGCGACTGAAGCAGCCGCAGCCATACGGACCTGGGCCTACGAATCCCGCTCCATCGACCGGCTCGTGTCGCTGATCACGCCCGGCAACGTCCGCTCGCAACGCGTCGCCCAGAGGCTCGGTGCGAGTCGCGGGGAGACGGTCACGCCGGCCGATTCGGGACGGACGGCGGTCGTGTGGCACCATCCGCCCGCATGAACTTCTGCTCTGGTGCGGAGCCGAGCACGGCCCTCTGCTTCAGAAGGCTCCCGTTCATTTTGAAAGACCTCCCAAGAGCAGCACGACGCCCGGAGCGGTTCTCCCCCCGACGGAGAGCCCTGCTCCGGGCGGTTGTGCACGGAGGAAGCAGATTCAGCTTCCGACCGGCCCCGACAGCCGGCGGTCGTATCCACATGACGGGCCGTGCGCGGAAATCTTCCCGCCTTCGAAATCAGCTCAGAGGACGCCCTCCGACCGGGAGAATCCGAGGCTCCGCGCCCGCTCCCGGCTGCGCGTCTTCTCCATCTGCTCGACCGGCCGGGCGCCGAAACGGGCAACGTCGAAGGTCGCCGCGCCCGGGTGGCCGCCGGCCGCGATCAGGTCTGCGACCATCCGGCCGCACAGGTATCCGTGCACGTTTCCGACGCCGCTGTAGCCGCCGGCGACGTGCAGTCCGGGACGGCCCGGCACCTCGCCCACCACGGGCAGCAGGTCGGCTGAAAAGCCCATGATGCCCGCCCAGCGGTGGGTGATCGGTGCGTCGGTCACCCCCAGCCGGTCGCGTAGAAACCGGTCGAGCACGCGCTGGACGGGCGCCGTGGTGCGCTCGTCGTCGGTGTACTCCGCCTCGAGGTTTTCGAGCCGGCCGCCGCCAACCACCAGCCGCCCGTCGCCGGTCGGCCGGTAGTACATGAACCCGGACTGCGAGTGGGTGGGGCATGCCAGCGGCATGCGCTCCAGCGGAGCGGTCGCCACGACCTGGCCGCGGACGGGGTAGACGGCACCGTCCAGCTGCGGGACGAGCCGGGGAATCAGGCCGTCGCTCGCCACGACGATGGCCTGGGCGTGGACGGAGCCGCCGCCGGCCGCGATCATCCAGCCCTGTCCGTCCTGCGCCAGGCCGGTGACCGGCGATCGCTCGAACACCCGCGCTCCGCGGTCGGCGGCCGCCTCCGTCAGTGCCCGCACCCAGGCTGCCGGCATCAGCTCGGCATCGTCCTCGAAGAACGCCGCCGCCATATCGTGGTCGCGCATCGTCTCGGGGATCATGTCCGGCGCCGGCCGGCAGCGAATCCCCGCTGCCTGCGCCAGCCGCACCGTCTCGACCAGCTCGTCGCGCTCGCCGGCATCCGCCAGCCAGAGGCTGCCGGTGCGCCGGATCGCATCCGGGACCCGCAGCTCCGCGGCCATCGCGATCATCTCCTCCAGCGCCGCCTCGGTCGCGCGATGCAGCCGGATCGCCTCCGCCTCACCCAGCAGGTCGGCCACCGCCGCGAGCTCCAGGGCCATGCCGGTGACGGCGAAGCCCCCGTTTCGCCCGCTGGCCGCCGCGGCCGTCTCGCGCCCTTCGACGATGGTGACGGCGAGCCCGTGCTCGAGCAGCCGCCAAGCGCAGGCGGCGCCGGTGATGCCCGCGCCGACGATGCAGACATCGCACCGCTGGTCGCCGGAGAGCGGGGCGAAGCCGCGGCCCGGACGCTGCTCCTGCCACAGGGATGGACTGCTCATGCCGTGCGATAGAGCCTATCTCGGTAGGTCGCGTGGATGGCTCGCGAGTGCAGCGCGAGACGCCGCGTGCCCTACCGAGATAGCTCTTCACCTAGAATCGCGGCCGTGCCCAGCGCCGATGAGCTGGCGCTCGCCGAGCGCCTGATCTCCTACGACACGTCCCATGGTGACGGTGTCATCGGTGCCATGGGCTACCTCAAGGGCTGGCTCGAGGGGCAGGGCATCGCTCACCGCACCTATGACGTCAACGGCCTGCCGGCGATCGTGGCGGCGGTGGACGGCGAGCACGGCGGGCTGCCCGCCGGGCGGTCGCCGGCGACGCTGATCTGGAACGCCCACGTGGATGTCGTGCCCGCCCGCCGTGAGCAGTTCTCGCCCTGGCGCGTCGACGGCCGCCTGTACGGGCGTGGCGCCTACGACATGAAGGGCGCGCTGGCGGCCATGCTGGCGGCGCTGGCCGATCTGGGGGACGCTCGCGAATCGATCCCGGGTGTGAAGGTGAAGCTGCTGATCGTTCCCGACGAGGAGTCGGATGAGGACTCGACCAAGACCAAGGCCTCCGAGTTTCTGGCCGGCGAGGGTCACCTGGGCGAGTTCGTCGTCTGCGGCGAGCCGACCAACCTCGAGATCGGCGTCCAGTCCAAGGGCGTGCTGGTGCTGCGGATCGACGTCGAGGGCCGCGCAGCGCACGGCTCGACGCCGTGGCTGGGCGAGAACGCGGTGCTGAAGGCGATCGAGCTCTATCAGCGGATCCTGGAGCTGCCGTTCGCGTCCGGGCGGTCGGAGCTGTACGACCGCCCGTCGATCAACATCGGCCGCATCCAGGGCGGCGACGTCGTCAACAAGGTACCCGACCACTGCCGCATGGCGGTGGATATCCGCTACCTGCCCAACCAGGATCCCGACGAGGTGCTGCGCCAGGTGCGCTCGCTGGGCGGCGAGGTGACGCCGATCTACGAGCTGCCGCCGGCCACGCTCGATCCCGGGGAGCCGCACGTGCGGGTGCTGCGCGACGCGGTGCGCTCGATGGAGGGCGGCGAGGCGCCGGCGATCGGTCGCGACGGAGCCTCGGACGCGGTCTTCTTCCTCGGCCGCGGCATCCCGGCGATCGAGTTCGGGCCGGCCGGCGCGGGCCACCACGGACCGGAGGAGTACGTCGAGATCGAGTCGCTCCAGCGATACCGGCGGATCCTGGTGGAGTTCGCGCGCAGATCGGCCGTCGTTTAGACACGGCAGGGGATCGGCGCGGTGCCGCCGAATGGCCGGTTTATACTCCGGGCCTGCCCGCACTCCGCGGGCGCTCGTTTGAAGGAGACGTGTGCCGCCAGAGCCGCCGTCACAATCAGCCAGCACGCGCAGCGGAGGGGACGGCACCCCGCCGCGCAAGCCACCTCGCTCCATCTACGACACGCGCCGCGGCAAGAAGCGGCGACCGCGCTGGGCCCGGATCGCCCTGTGGACACTGGGCAGCTTGCTGGCCACTGCGCTGGTCGCCGTGTTCGTCGTGGGCTGGTGGGTGCATGGTTTGGTTGATGCGGTTGGAAACCTCTCCACCGACGTCAAGGCGTCTCAGACTGAGCTTCACAACCTCCCCACGAGCAGCGAGCCGACGATCGCGCTGGTGGTCGGCTCGGACCACCGCTCCGGGGATGGAAAGGGCGCCGCGTCGCGCTCGGACACGCTGATGCTGGTGCGGATCGATCCGCGCACCAAGTACATCTCGCTGCTCTCGCTGCCGCGCGACCTCCACGTCCCGATCCCGGGGGTGGGGGTCGACAAGATCAACGCGGCCTACTCCGACGGCGGCTACAAGCTGGCGCTGCGGACGGTCGAGGACTACACGGGGCTCGACGTCAACTACCTGATCACGGTCGACTTCAGCGGCTTCACCAAGCTGGTCGGCGCGTTCAACGGCGTCTACGTGCCGGTCGACCAGTACTACTACCACGACAACGCGAGCGGCGGAAACTACTCGCAGATCAATATCCCGCCCGGCTACCAGAAGCTGAATGGCCTGGACAGCTTGGCCTACGCCCGCTACCGCCATACCGACTCCGACTTCTACCGGAACGCCCGCCAGCAGGTGTTCCTGAAGGCATTTCAGCAGCGCGCCTCGGACCAGCTTCACGGCATCGGCATCTCCGAGCTGGGGACGTACAAGCACGTGGCCGAGGCGATCGCGGCGAGCGTGCAGGTGACCGGCCCCGACGGCCCGCCCAGCGTCCCGACGATGATCAAGTACGCCACCACGGCCTACGAGATCCGCGGTCGCGCGATCAGCGTCCGGCTGGACGCCCAGACGGCCGGCGACGCGACCGACTCCTACGTTGTCGCCACCGACGAGGCGCGTCGCCAGGCCGTGTTCGCCTTCACCCATCCGGAGAGCGTGGTC
>JAWVDZ010000373.1:0-5324 GCA_033856955.1 Gaiellales bacterium | reverse complement strand
AGCTCCTGCGGTCCCTCGGCGGAGCGCACGGCGATGCGAATGGTCGCCTCGCGGAAGGCGTCAAGGTCGGTGCGGTCGTCGCCGACGTACAGCAGCTCGGTGATCCGTCGCCTGCCCCGCAGCCTGCGCACCGCCGAGCCCTTGTCGATCGGCACGGGCGGCCGCACCTCCAGCACCATCCGGCCGAAGCTCCACGACAGCCCCGCCCGGTCGAGCTTGGGCGTGATCTGGGTCTCCAGGTAGCGCAGGGCGTGGTCGGGCCGGGGCGAGCCGCGGTAGTGCACCGAGAACGTGATCCCCTTGTCCTCGATCCGGCAGCCCATCTCGGGCAGCAGTCCGTCGTTCTCGACCGCCAGCAGCGCCTGGTGGATCGGCTCGGCGTACTTCGCCGCCTGCGCGACCACCGTCACCTCGTCCCCCAGCATCACCTCGAGGCCGTGGTTGCCTGAGATAGCAACGGTCTCGATCGGCACCATGCCGCGCGCCTGGGCGGCTGGCCGGCCGGTGACGCAGGCCACCAGCGCGTAGATGTCCGCCAGCCGCTCGAGCTCGGCCAGCGCTTCGGGAAGCACCCGCGCCAGCTCCGGGGTGGCGGCGATCGGCGCCAGCGTGCCGTCGATGTCACAGACGATCGCGCCGTGTCTGGGGTCGGCGGCCAGCGCAGCCACCAGGTCGGCGGGAGATCGCGCCATCGCCTTACACTACCGGCCGTGAACCCGCGAGTCCTCGTGCTGGTCGCGATCGGCCTGGTGGCAGGATTCTTCTCGGGCCTGTTCGGCGTGGGCGGCGGCGTCGTGATCGTGCCGATGCTGGTTGCCTTCGCCGCCTACAAGGCGAAGCCGGCAATGGCCACGTCGCTGGCGGCGATCCTGTTCACCGCCGTCGCCGCGGCGGCGTCTCACGCCTTCGCGGGCAACGTCGCCTGGAAGGAGGGAGCGCTGATCGGTCTGCCGGCGGTGGCCGGCGCATACCTCGGCGCGGCTCTTCACCAGCGCGTCGACAGCCGCCGGGTCACGTTCGCATTCTCCCTGTTCCTGGCCGCGACGGCGGTGAAGCTGGCGCTGTGACCCACGACGTGATCGCAGCCCTGCTCGGCCTGGCGGCCGGCGTCGTCTCGGCCGTGTTCGGCGTCGGTGGAGGCCTGATCTTCGTGCCCACGCTGATCTTCCTGGGCAAGGATTCGCACGTCGCCGTGGCCACCTCGCTGGCCGCGATGGTGCCGGTGATCCTGATGGGCTCCTGGCGCCAGACGCGGTATGGCACCGTGCGCTGGCGGGATTCGATCGTGATCGGCCTGGCCTCGGTGCCGACCGCCAAGCTGGGCGAGCTGGCCGCCCAGTCGCTGTCCTCCAAGACGCTCCAGCGCAGCTTCGCGCTTCTGCTGCTGGGCGTGGCGGTGCAGATGGGAGTGCGGGCGCTGCGCGAGCGCCCGCCGGCGACCGCCGACGAGTCGGAGCCGGTCGCTTAGCGGCTGGCGGCCAGCACGTCGTCTGCCTTGCGCTTGATCTCCTCCACCACCGCCGGATCGCGCAGGGTGGTGGTGTCGCCGAGCTCGTGACCCTCGGCGATGTCCCGCAGCAGGCGCCGCATGATCTTGCCCGAGCGGGTCTTGGGCAGGTCGCTGACCAGGATCACGGCCTTCGGCCGCGCGATCTTGCCGATCCGTGTGCCGATCCACTCGCGCAGCTCCGCGGCCAGCTCGTCGCTCGGCTCGTGGTCATGGCGCAGCAGCACGAAGCAGAGCGGCGTCTGGCCGGTCAGCTCGTCCGGAGCGGCGGTGGCGGCGGCCTCGGCCACGGCCGGATGCGCCACCAGCGCGGACTCGAGCTCGGTGGTGGACAGACGGTGGCCGGAGACGTTCATCACATCGTCGATCCGCCCCATCAGCCAGAAGCAGCCGTCTTCGTCCACCCGCGCGCCGTCGCCGGCGAAGTAGGTGCTGTGGTTGAAGCGGGAGAAGTAGTTCTCGACGTATCGCTCGTCGTCGCCGTACAGCGTCCTGAACATGCCCGGCCACGGCCGCTTCAGCACCAGGTAGCCTCCCCGCCCCTTGGCGGTGGGATTGCCGAGGTCGTCCACCACCTCCGCCTTGACGACGGGGAAGGGCCGCGTCGCCGAGCCCGGCTTCAGTGTTGTCAGACCGGGCAGCGGCGAGATCACGATGCCGCCGGTCTCGGTCTGCCACCAGGTGTCGACCACCGGGCAGCGGCCGCCGCCGATCGTCTTCCAGTACCACACCCAGGCCTCGGGATTGATCGGCTCTCCGACGGTGCCAAGCAGCTTCAGCGAGCTGAGGTCGTGCGACTCGGGGTGCTCGTGGCCGGCCTTGATGAAGGCGCGGATCAGCGTCGGCGCGGTGTAGTACTGGGTCACCCTGTGGCGCTCGATGATCTGCCAGTGCCGGTCGGCGGCAGGATGCATCGGGTCTCCCTCATACAGGATGCTGGTGACGCCGTTGTTCAGGGGGCCGTAGACGATGTAGCTGTGGCCGGTGATCCAGCCCACGTCCGCGGCGCACCACCACACGTCCCCATCCTGGATGTCGAACACCCAGCGGTGGGTGAGCGAGGCGTAGGTCAGGTAGCCGCCGGTGGTGTGGACGGCCGCCTTGGGCTTGGCGGTGGTACCCGAGGTGTGCAGGCAGAACAGCGTGTGCTCAGCCTCCACCGGCTCGGCCGGGCACTGGTCGGACTGCCCGTCCACCAGTTCGTGCCACCAGCTGTCGCGGCCCTCCTGGATCGTGACGTCGGCGCCGCTTCGGCGCAGCACCAGCATGCGCTCGACGCTGGGGGCGAGGCCGGCGGCCTCGTCCGCGATCTGCTTCAGCGGGATCGCGGCCCCCTTGCGGAAGGCCTCGTCCTGCGTGATCAGCAGGCGGGCGTTCGTCCCCTCCAGCCGCTCGCCCAGCGAGCTTGCCGAGAAGCCGCCGAACACCACCACGTGCGGGGCGCCCAGGCGGGCGCAGGCCAGCATCGCCACCGGCAGCTCCGGCACCATCCCCATGTAGATGCCGACCGTGTCGCCCTTGCCGATGCCCATCTCGCGCAGCGCGTTGGCGGTGCGGCAGACCATCCCGTGCAGCTCGCCATAGCTGATCGACCGCTCCGGCTCGCTCGGATCCTCGGGCACGAAGTGGTAGGCGATGCGCTCGCCGTTACCGGCCTCGATGTGCCGGTCGAGGCAGGAGTGCGACGCGTTCAGGCTGCCGTCGCGAAACCACGTGCAGTGCGGCGGATCCCACTCCAGGCCCACCGACGGCTGCTGGAACCAGCCCACCGTCTCCGCCGTCCGCTCGAGCCAGAAGCCGTCAAGGTCGCGCTCCGCTTGGTCGTACACCGAGCTGTCGCGCACCACCGCCCCCGCCGCGAACTCCGGCGGCGGCGGAAACGTCCTCCCCTCCTCCAGGAGGACGTCGATCGACTCGTCGCTCACGGGGTGTACTCGAACTCGTCCTCGTCCTTCGACATCGCCTTCTTCGCGACCACGACGGCGCCGACCGCGACCGCGCCCGCCGCGGCGGCCTTGGCCGCGCGACGCTTCTTCGACGTGGGGGCCTTGGCCGTCAGGCGCACCGCGCCCTGCTTGATCTCCTTGGCGGCCTTCACGACCTCGTCCTGCACGTCCTTGCGGCCGGCGGCCGAACGCGCGCCCTCGTGCTGCACCTTGTCCAGCACGGCCTTGGCCGAATCGAGCACCGCGCGGGCGTGCTCGCGCAGCTCAGGATCCTTCGCTACCCGGGTGGCGATCGGCGTGATCGCATCGGCAACCTTGTCCGTTCGAAGCTTGGCCGGCACCGGTACACCTCCATCAATGGGGATTTCAGTCACACTACCACCCATGGATCTGGAACGGGTCAACGCAATCCTGGCCGAGTGGGGCGAACCTGCCTACCGCGCGCGGCAGGTCTACGAGGCCGCCACGCGCGAGCTGGTCGGCGGCTATGAGGAGATCACATCGCTGCCCGCAGCGTTGCGCCGCCGGCTGTCCGAGGCCGAGCCGCTGCACCAGCTCGAGACGGAGGAACGGCAGCTCTCGGCGGACGGCACGGTCAAGCTGCGGTTCGCGACGCGGGACGGCTTCCCCGTAGAGGCGGTGGCCATGAAGCACCGAAACCGGCGCACCGTCTGCGTCTCGTCCCAGTCCGGCTGCCCGCTGGCCTGCACGTTCTGCGCCACCGGCAGCATGGGGCTGGGCCGGAACCTGACCGCCGGGGAGATCTCCGAGCAGGTGCTGGTGCTGGCCGGGATCCTGCGCGAGTCCGGCGAGCGCGTCTCGAACGTGGTGATGATGGGGATGGGCGAGCCGTTCCTGAACTACGACGCCGTGCTCGACGCCTGCCGGACGCTCAACGACCCGCGCGGCTTCGGCCTGGGCGCGCGCCAGATCGCGATCTCGACCGCGGGCTGGGTGCCGGGCATCGAGCGGATGGCCACAGAGCCGATGCAGATCCGGCTGGCGCTCTCGCTGCATGCACCCGACGACGCCCTGCGCACCGAGCTGATGCCGGTCACCAAGCGCTTTCCGCTCGCCCGGCTGATCGCGGCCTGCCGCGAGTACCGTAGGCTGACCGGTCGCCGCGTGTTCGTCGAGTACCTGATGCTGGACGGCGTGAACGACTCCGGCGACCACGCCTCGCGGCTGGCCACGCTGCTGGGCACCGAGGGATTCCACGTCAACCTGATCGCCTACAACCCCACCGGCTCGCTCTACCGCGGCTCCCCGCCCGAACGTGTCTCGGCCTTCGCGGCCGTGCTGACGCGGCGCGGCCTCTCCAACAGCTATCGCAGGTCGCACGGGCAGGACATCGACGCCGCCTGCGGGCAGCTGGCCGTGAAGGGCGTGGCCGAGCTGCGCCGCCGTCGCCGTGACGAGCGGCGCGCCGCCCGGGCCGCCGGCGCCGCGTAGCGCAGCAGCCGGGTACGGCCGCGTGGCGGCTTCCACCCCGGTAGAATTCCGAAATGGCGGACGGGGGCACGATGCAGGCGTGGGTGATCCGGCCCGACCGGCTGGGCGATCCCGAGCAGGCGATGCAGCTCGAGTCGATCGAGGTGCCGGAGCCCGGCCCCGGCGAGGTGCTCGTGCGCGTGATGGCCGCGGGCGTCAACTACAACGGCGTCTGGGCGTCGCTGGGACTTCCGGTCTCGATCTTCCGCTACACCGGCTACGACTTCCACATCGCCGGCTCCGACGCGTCCGGTGTCGTCGATCGGGTCGGCCCTGGGGTCACCCGCTGGAAGCCGGGCGACGAGGTCGTGATCCACTGCACCCAGAGCTGCGGCGAGTGTCCCGAGTGCAACGGGCTTGACCCGATGGCCTGCAGCCGC
>JAWVDZ010000372.1:0-11181 GCA_033856955.1 Gaiellales bacterium | reverse complement strand
CTGTCGGGTCCGTCGCCTGCGTCACCAACGCGGCCGGCAACGTAGCCGCCCTGATGCCCCATCCCGAGCACGCCGTGGAGCAGCTGATCGGTTCGACCGACGGCCGCATGCTGCTTCAGGGGCTGCTGGATCTGGCGCGCTCGCCGCTCGCGGTATGACGCCCCATACCGTGCCTGGCAACGGGGAACGCGGTGCCTGGCACGATCGAGCACGCAGCAAACGCCGGCCCGCGCCAAGACGACGCGCTCGTGCGCAGGCGCCCGTCAGCCGCGGCTCGATGGTGCCAGGCACCGGCCTTTCGGCCGTTGCCAGGCACCAGATGACCCCCCGCCGCCTGGGCTACTTCCGACCCCGCGACTCCACCAGGAACCCCACCAGCAGCACCGCCGCCAGCGCCAGCTCCTGCGCCCCACCTGACACCGTGGTGCCGACGATGGCGGTGGCCACCGCCAGTGCGGCGACCGCCAGCCGAAGCCTGCTGACGCGAAGCGTCATCCACATCCGCGAGATCTGGTCGGCGACCAGGAAGAGGCCCACGCCGCCGCCGAGGTAGAGCGCCTGCGCCCCGCTCAGGTCGTGGCTGGGCTGCGCGATCGCGTGGCGGAGGCCGGCGGCGACCATCACCACGCCGCCCAGCAGCGCGGCGAACGCGAGGCCGAACGCGCGAACGGCGACCAGGTAGCGTCCCTCCGCGACGGCGGCCACGAACCCGGCCTCGCGCAGCTCGTCGTCGGCCTCGCCGAAGTACGCCCACCACAGCCCTGCCGTCACCACCATGCCGAGCGCGATCGTGATCAGCGTCCCGGCGTCGAGGCCGCTGCCGCTCGCGCCGATGCCGACCGCCACCACCGACTCGCCGATCGCGACGAGCGCCACCAGCGCGTGGCGTTCGACGAAGTGATGGGCACCGATCAGGTGGCTCTGGTCGGGGATCAGCCGCGGCGAGATCCATGCCGCCGTCGCCGCGACCGCCCAGAACGCGTACTGCCAATCCCCGCCCAGCGCCCCGCCGGCGATCATGATCAGGGCGAAGCCCACGTTGACCGGGAAGAAGCCGCGGTAGATCATCGACAGCGAGGCCTCGGTCGAGACCGTGAACAGGCCGCCGTGCACCAGCACGACCAGCAGGTAGGCCAGGCCGAACGCAAGCCCCTCGCCCTCGAACGCCCGGGGGATGGCCAGCGCCAGCACCAGGTAGCTGACCATGCCGCACACCATCGCCACCCGGCGTCCGGGGCGATCCGGCGACACGAGGTTGGTCAGCCAGGCATAGCCGCCGTACATCCACCACACGATGGCCAGCATCACGGTCGCCTGCGCGACACCGGTCAGCGATGGGTGGTGTTCGAGCACACCCGTGAACTGGGTGATCGTGAACACGAAGACGAGGTCGAAGAACAGCTCCAGCCGCGAGACCTCCGACACCTCGATACGCGCGGCGCCGGTCTCGCTCATTCGTCCGGCCGTCGGCAGGCCAGGGCCGAGATCGCCCCCAGCAGCAGCAGCGGCGCGAACGACCAGGTGAAGTCGTAGAGCCCGGACAAAGCCACCGCGGAGGCGGCGACGCCGGCCGACAATCGCAGCGGCTGGCGCGACGCCAGCGCCCGGGCGCCCGCCAGCAGCATCGCCGCCAGAGCCACGGCCGTGCCGATCGCCGCGACGAATCCGGATTCGACGGCCTGCTCGAGCACGGCGTTGTGGGCGAGCGTGACCCGGCTCTGCGAGTCCGCCTCGTCGTAGACGGCGCTGAATCGCCCCGGGCCGTAGCCCAGCAGAGGGCGATCTCGGGCGGCGTCCAACGACGCGCGCCAGACGTCGCTCCGAGATGACACGGGACCGTGGCGCAGGTGGCGTTCCAGCGCCGCCCGGCTCGGGTGCGAAACGACCAGCGTCACAAGCGCACACCCGACCGAGACGGCCACCACCATCGCCACAGTCCGTCGCACGCTGATCACGCGGCCGGCGAACAGCGCCAGCACCGCAGCGGTCTCGATCCAGGCCACCCTGTCGAACGTCGCCGTTGCCGTGGCGGCGAGCAGCGCCCCCACCACGACCGCGCTTGGGCGATCGAGCGTGCCCTCGGCGTGAAGTGCGAGCGTCGCCGCCAATGCGCACACGCAGACGAGCCCAAGTGCGGGTGGATACTCGAGCGTTCCCTGCGCCCGCCACACGCCCGCGATCCGCTCGGCAAGGGGCTCAGCCCGCAGCGCCAGCCCGGCCAGCCCGGCGGTGGCCACGGTCGCCCCCAGCAACGCCACCACCAGCGGGAGCTCGGCTGCCAGCCGCGCATGCGCCCTCGCCGCCACCGCGAGCAGGCAGGGCACGGCGATCGCCGCCAGCACGGGTGGGATCGACGATCGGTCGCGATGCCAGGCCAGCGAGGCCACGCCGGCCGCCGCGGCGAGTGCGAGGCCGGCCAGCAGCGGGGCCGGCCGCAGCTCGCCTCCGTACAGCACCAGGCCCAGCACCGCGACGCAGGCCAACACCACCTGGGCGGGCGAGCGAAAGCCTCCGTGCCACAGCATCAACCCGAGTGCCGGGGCGATGAATACCCCGATGGGTGAGCGCCAAGCCGCCCCGTCCTGCCGATCAGAACCGGGTAACCAATTGTATGGGGGTCTTTTCATGTCAGTAAGTCGTCTGATGGTGGTCTTGCCGGTTCTCGCCGGCTTGGTCGTCACCGGCACCGCGCTCGCCCACGTGGCGTCCGGAACCTCGGTTCGCGATTCGGTCTATCAGACCTGCGCGCACAACGGGGTGCACTTCAACAAGCAGGGCCACGCCAACTGCGGCCTGCACAAGGGTTGGACGCAGGACGAGCCTGTGACCGAGCCCGATCCGCCGGCCACCGAGCCGGGTACCGGTGACACGGGCGATACCGTCGACACGACCGCGACAACCGCGTCGACCGGCGGACACGGCAAGGGCCACGCCAAGCACGAGCACGTCAAGTCCGACCACGGTGCGAAGTCGCACGGTGGCGCGAAGACTCATGGCGCCAAGTCGCACGGCGGCAAGGCGCACGGCAACAAGCACGGCTAGGTACAAGGTCCGGAGCGGGGCGGTGGGGCGTGAAGCGCTCCATCGACCCGCTCCGGTACCATTCGTCACGCGCTTTGAACGCCGTGACGCCACAGCCGCTCCACCGCGCCCTCGGTCTCACCGATGGTGAGCTTGGGCGTATCCAGGAGTTGCTGGAGCGCGATCCAAACGACTTCGAGCTGGCCGTGTACTCGCTGCTGTGGAGCGAGCACTGCGGCTACAAGCACTCCAAGCTGCTGCTGCGCCGCTTTCCCTCGTCTGGCGCGCGCGTGCTCCAGGGGCCCGGCGAGAACGCCGGTGTGATCGATGTCGGCGACGGCCTGGCGGTCGCGCTCAAGGTCGAGAGCCACAACCACCCCTCGGCGGTGGAGCCGTTCCAGGGCGCCGCGACCGGCGTCGGCGGCATCCTGCGCGACATCTTCGCGATGGGCGCGCGCCCGATTGCGATCCTTGACTCGCTGCGATTCGGCGAGCTGGCCGACGACCGCCAGCGAAGGCTGTTCTCGCAGGTGGTGGCCGGGGTCGGCCACTACGGCAACTGCGTGGGCGTGGCCAACCTCGGCGGCGAGGTCTACTTCGAGCCGCCCTACGAGCACAACTGCCTGGTCAACGCGATGTGCGTGGGGCTGCTGCCGGCCGAGCGTCTCACCTCGGCGCGGGCCACCGGAGTCGGCAACCTGCTCGTGCTGTACGGCTCGCGAACCGGCCGCGACGGCATCGGCGGCGCCAGCGTGCTGGCCTCGCAGGGCTTCGACGAGGCCTCCGCCGACAAGCGGCCGAGCGTCCAGATCGGCGATCCGTTCATGGGCAAGAAGCTGATCGAGTGCACGCTGGAGCTGCTCGACCGCGGGATGCTGGCCTCGCTGCAGGACCTTGGTGCCGCGGGGCTCGCCTCCTCGACCTCCGAGATGGCGGCCGCGGGCGGCGTGGGCTTGGACGTCGACCTGTCCAAGGTGCCGCTGCGCGAGGCCGACATGGAGCCGTTCGAGATCATGATCTCGGAATCGCAGGAGCGGATGGCCGCGATCGTCGAGCGCTCGATGGTCGAGTCGGTGTTCGAGGCCTGCGCTCGCTGGGAGGTGGACGCGACCGTGATCGGCGAGGTCACCGACAGCGGCACGCTGCGCTGCCTGCACGGCGGCCGCGTGGTCGGCGAGATCCCGGTCGAAACGCTGGTGGACGGCGCGCCCCGCTACGAGGTGGAGCGCACCCGCCCTGCGCGGCTGGTGGACGAGCCGCTCGCGTTCGCACCGGTGGACGACGTTGCCGGCGGGCTTCGCGCGCTGCTGGCATCGCCCAACATCGCCAGCCGGCGCTGGATCTACCAGCAGTACGATCAGCTGGTGGGATCGGGAACCGCGATCCGGCCCGGCGGCGACGCCGGCGTCGTGCGGCTGACCCCGTCGCGGCGGGCGATCGCCGTCTCGCTGGACGGCAACGGCCGCCGCACCTCGCTCGATCCGCGGCGCGGGGGCATGAGCGCCGTGTGCGAGGCCGCGCGCAACGTCGCCTGCACCGGCGCACGCCCGGCCGCGGTCACGAACTGCCTCAACTTCGGAAACCCGGAGACTGGTGAGGTCGGCTACGAGCTTGCCGAGGCGATCGAGGGCATGTCGCTGGCCTGCGAGGCGCTCGGCCTGCCCGTCGTCTCGGGCAACGTCTCGCTCTACAACGAGCACTTCGGCAGCCCGATCCATCCCACGCCGGTGGTCGGTGCGGTGGGCGTGCTGGACGACGCCGAGCTGGCCGTTTCGGCGGCCTTTGCCGGCGCTGACGACGTCGTGCTGCTCGCCGGCGACGGGCCCAGCGCGCTGGACGGGTCCGAGTACCAGAAGCGCGTGCTGGGCGCGGTCGCCGGCCGCATCCCGGAGCCCGACCTGGTCAACGAGCGGTTGCTGCACGAGTTCCTCGCCCAGGCCGCCGAGCGGCGGCTGCTGCGAAGCGCCCATGATGTGGCTGACGGCGGGCTCGCCGTGGCGCTGGCCGAGTCGGCGATCATGGGCGGCATCGGCGTCTCCGCGCGGTGCGACGATCCCTTTGGCGAGGGCGATGGCCGGGTCGTGATCTCGGCCCGCCCGGAGCACGTGGCGGTGCTGCACGAGCTGGCCGGCGCGCTGGCTCTGCAGGAGCTGGGAACCGTCGGTGGGACGGAGATCGCGATCGGCGCTGCCATACTGCCCCTGAGCGAGGCGGTCGAGATCTTCGAGAACGCCCTACCCGCGGCACTAGGAGAGGCAGGCATGGCCTGAATGTGTGGCATCTTCGGCATCTACGATCCGATCGGGGCGCCTGACCGCGATGTCGCACGGCTGACCTACTTCGGCCTCTACGCGCTCCAGCATCGCGGCCAGGAGAGCGCCGGCATCGCCGTCTCGGACGAGGGCCGAGTGGTGGCGATGAAGGACATGGGCCTGGTCAGCCAGGTGTTCGACGAGCCCATGCTCTCGGCCCTGCAGGGCCGGATGGCGATCGGGCACGCGCGCTACTCGACGACCGGGTCGACGGCCTGGCGAAACGCTCAGCCGGTCGTCCAGCACGCTGCCGGGCGCACCGTGGCGCTCGGACACAACGGCAACCTGACCAACACCGCCGAGCTGCGCGAGGAGCTGCGCGGCAGCCGCGTGCGGCTCCAGTCCACCTCCGACACGGAGGTGATCGCGGCCCTGATCGCGCGCCACCCCTCGGACGATCTGGCGGTCGCGATCGCCGATACGATGGGCCGGATCGAGGGCGCCTTCGCGGCGGTGGTGCTGACCGAGAACGCCGTGGCCGGGTTCCGCGATCCCGACGGCATCCGCCCGCTGGTGGTCGGCAGGCTTGACGACGCCTTCGTGCTGGCATCCGAGACGTGTGCGCTGGACATCATCGGGGCGACCTTCGAGCGTGAGCTGCAGCCGGGCGAGCTGGTCGTCGTCGACCAGGACGGCCCCCGCTACCACCAGGCTGTGCCTCCTCGTTCCGGGTCGCTGTGCATCTTCGAGTTCATCTACTTCGCCCGTCCCGACTCCGAGATGCAGGGTGAGGGGCTGCATGCCGCGCGCGGCCGGATGGGCGAGCAGCTGGCCGCGGAGGCACCGGTCGAGGCCGACGTCGTGATCCCGGTGCCGGACTCGGGCACGCCGGCCGCGATCGGCTACGCCCGCGCCAGCGGCATCCCGTTCGGCGAGGGCCTGGTCAAGAACCGCTACGTCGGCCGCACGTTCATCCAACCCGACCAGGGTCTGCGCGAGCGCGGCGTGAGGCTCAAGTTCAACGTGCTGCCCTCGATGCTGCGCGGCCAGCGGGTGGTGGTCGTGGACGACTCGATCGTGCGCGGATCGACGACACGGAAGCTTGTGCAGATGCTGTTCGAGGCCGGCGCCCGCGAGGTGCACCTGCGGATCAGCTCGCCTCCGATCATCTCGCCCTGCTTCTACGGCATCGACATGGCCGACCAGAACGAGCTGATCGCCGCCGGAAGCAACGTCGAGCAGGTGCGCGAGCGTCTCGGTGCGACGTCGCTCGCCTACCTCACGCTGGAGGGCCTGCAGGCCTCCACCGGGCAGGGGGCGGAACGTTTCTGCCGCGCCTGCCTGACCGGCGAGTACCCGACCGACATCCCCACCGATCTGCGGGGCGCGAAGCTGCGGTTCGAGCCGACGGCGGCCGCGCCGGCCGGCCGATGAGCAAGCCAACGCCGCTCAGTTACGGCGATGCCGGCGTCAGCCTGAAGGCCGCCGATCAGGTGGTCGAGCGAATTGCCGCCGCCGTCGAATCGACCCGCACTCGCGACGTGCTCAGCTCGCTGGGAGGATTCACCGGCCTCTACGCCCCCAGCTACGGCGATCCGGCTGTCGCCGCCAGCTGCGACGGTGTCGGCACCAAGGTGCTGCTCGGTGCCGCGGCGGGACGGCTGCGGGGGTTGGGCGTGGATCTGGTCGCGATGAGCGCCAACGATGTGATCACGTCCGGCGCCAACCCCGCGTTCTTCCCCGACGTGATCACCTGCGGCCGGATCGATCCCGGCCGCATCGCCGAGCTGGTCGAGGGCATCGCCGAGGGCTGCCTGGCAGCCGGCTGCGCGCTGCTGGGCGGCGAGACGGCGGAGCATCCGGACATGATGGAGCCCGACGAGTTCGACCTGGCCGGCTTCTGCGTCGCCATCGGCGAGCGCCGCGACCTGATCGGCGGGGCCCGCACCGAGGTGGGCGACGCGGTGATCGGCCTTGCCTCGAGCGGCCCGCACTCGAACGGCTTCTCACTGATCCGCCGGCTGCTCGAGCGCGCGGGCACCGGGCTGGACGAGACGCCCGCAGGCCTGGATGGGCTCAGCGTCGCGGACGCCCTGCTCGAGCCGACCCGCATCTACGCCAAGCCGGTGCGGCTGCTGACCGCGACCGTCGATGTGCGGGCGATGGCTCACGTCACCGGAGGCGGCATCCCCGGCAACCTCGCCCGCCCGCTTCCGTCCGGCATGGGGGTCGAGATCGACCTCTCGTCGTGGCAGCGGCCGCCGGTGTTCTCGTGGCTGGCCTCGCTGGGGGTGGAGGAGGAGGAGATGCGGCGCGTCTTCAACCTCGGGCTCGGGTATGCCGCTGTCGTGGCGAGCGAGAACGCCGACCTCGCCCTGGCAACGCTCGAGAAGGCCGGCGAGATGGCGTGGCTGGCGGGGCACGTTGTCGAAGGCGACGGGGTCACGCTCCGTTGAAGGTCGGCGTCCTCATCTCGGGGACGGGCTCCAATCTCCAGGCGCTGATCGACGACGGCGGCATCGACGTCGCGTGCGTCGTCTCGAACGTCGCCGACGCAGCCGGCCTGGCGCGGGCGAGCGCCGCAGGCATCCCGGTGCTGGCGGGAGCCGGCGAACGCGAGACGGCCGACTTCCTCGATCATCACGGCGTCGGCCTGGTCGTGCTGGCCGGCTACATGCGGATCCTCTCGCCGGAGTTCGTGCACCGCTTCAGCGGCCGGATCATGAACGTGCATCCATCGCTGCTGCCCGCGTTCCCCGGCGCGCACGCCGTTCGCGACGCGCTGGCGCACGGCGTGCGGGTGACCGGCGTTACCGTCCACCTGGTTGACGACCAGCACGTCTCGCCTGACAGCGGGCCGATTGTTCTGCAGGAGGCCCTCGACCTCTCGTATGATGATCGCCCCGAGGACGTGACCGAGCGGCTGCACGAGATCGAGCACAGGTTGCTGCCGCGGGCGGTACGGCTGTTCTGTGCCGGCCTGGTCGACGTGAACGGCCGGAATGTGCGTGTGAGGGAAGAGCGTCTGGCGTGAAGGTCCAACGAGCACTGATATCGGTCAGCGACAAGAACGGCTTGGCCACGTTCGCCGCCGGTCTGAGCGAGCTCGGCGTCGAGCTGATCTCGACCTCGGGCACCGCCCAGCTGCTGGCCGATTCGGGCCTCGCGGTGACCACGGTGGAGGAGTTGACCGGGTCGCCGGAGCTGCTCGGCGGGCGCGTCAAGACGCTTCACCCGCACATCCACGCCGCCATCCTCGCCCGCCGGAACCATCCTGACGACATGGCGTCGCTGGAAGCCCAGGGGGTGCTGCCGATCGACATGGTGGTGTGCAACCTGTATCCCTTCCGGCACGTCGCCAACCGGCGCGGGGTCAGCGAGCCGGAGGTGATCGCGAACATCGACGTCGGCGGCCCCACGATGGTGCGCGCAGCGGCGAAGAACTTCGACTCGGTCGCGGTCGTCACCGATCCCGAGCGCTACGGCTTCCTGCTGGACGAGCTGCGAAGCGGCGGTGGCGAGCTGTCGCCGGATACGCACCGGGAGCTGGCGGCCGAGGCGTTCGCGCACACCGCCGGCTATGACGCGGCGATCTCGGAGTGGTTCAGCGAGACCGAGCCGTTCCCCGAGCGTGTGGTGCTCGACCTGATCAAGGCCGGCGACCTCGCCTACGGCGAGAATCCGCACCAGCGCGCCGCGTACTACGTTGAGGCGGGGGCCCGCCGCCACCTGCTGTCGATGATCGAGCAGCTGGGCGGGCGGCCGCTCTCGTTCAACAACCTCGCCGACCTCCAGGCCGGGCGCACGATCGCGGCCAGCTTCCAGCTTCCCGCCTGCGCGATCGTCAAGCATGGCAACCCGTGCGGGGTGGCGGTCGGCGCCACGCTCGAGGAGGCATACGAGCGCGCGCTGGAGTCGGATCCGATATCGGCCTTCGGCGCGGTGATCGCGGTCAACCGGCCCGTCTCGAAGGCGCTTGGCGAGCGGCTGGCCGAGCAGTTCGTCGAGGTGCTGTTCGCGCCGGGCTACGAACCGGCCGCGCTCGAAGCGCTACGCGGCAAGGCCGACCTTCGCATCCTCGAGGACCGCGAGCGGCGCAAGGCCAGCCCCGGCGAGCGCGACCTGCGCAGGGTGCTTGGCGGCATGCTGATCCAGGATCGCGACACCGAGCTCGACGACCGCGGCAACATGCAGGTCGTCTCGGCCGAGCAGCCGAACGAGCAGGCGTGGGGCGATCTGCTGTTCGCCTGGCGGGTCTGCAAGCACGTCCACTCGAACGCGATCGTGATCGCCCGCGACCTCGCAACGGTCGGTGTCGGCGCCGGCCAGATGAGCCGCGTGGATGCCGTCCGCCTCGCAGTCGAGAAGGCCGGCGGGCGAAACCAGGGCGCGGTGCTGGCGTCGGACGCGTTCTTCCCGTTCGACGACGGGCCCAGGACGGCCGTCGCCGCGGGCGTGCGGGCGATCATCCAGCCCGGCGGCAGCAAGCGCGACGACGAGGTAATCGCAGCCGCCGACGAAGCGGGCATCGCGATGGTTTTCACGGGCCGCCGCCACTTCCTGCACTAGCGGGTCGCGGCGGCTGCAAACCCGGCGGGGCGTTTTGTTGCAAAGCTCACGGGTCTGACCCCGATAAATAAGCTGACGTTATGCGTCGCGCGGTCGTTAGCGGCGCGCGACCGGGATCACGAACTTCATCGCGGTGTGCGTGTCCGAGACCTTGGCGATCTTGATGTCGGTCAGGCCGGCGTTCCTGCCGGCTCCGATCACCATTGCCTCGGTGAGATCGGGGCGGCCCTTCGGCCGGATCGTCCAGATCGCTCCGTCGCTCGCGATCTCGTGCTGAAGCGAGCCGATCAGCTCCAGGTCGCCGGTCGACTCGATCGCCACGAACACCACGTCCGCCGGCCCCTGCTCGACGCGCGTGCCGGCGCCGACCAGCTCGCCATCCGGGTCGCCGACCAGCAGCACCCGCTGGCCCGGCTTCACGCCCAGCTTGTCAGCCAGCGTCTTGGGATTGGCGATGTCGTGCGCCCAGCGCGCCGCTTCCCGCTCGCCCAGCTCCAGATCGACCGAGCCGTCCGGCCATTCGACGGTCAGGCGGTCGCCCTCGGCCCGGGCCGCCGTAATCTCCCGCCTCGGTACTGTGATCCGAAACGGCGACCGCACGATCAGCTCGTCGGTCTCGAGCAGCGCCTTGGCCTCGGCCTGCTCGCCATCGCGTCGCACAACGCAGCGTGCCTCTCGTCCCATCGGGGCCGATCGTATCCGACCAGGCTGCGTCCTACCCCGACCGCTTGAGGCGGCCGTGCTGCTTGGCGTAGCGCTCGCCGCGCCGGAAGACGGCCAGCCCCAGCGGCACCGCGATCGCGCCGATCACCAGCAGCGGCCAGATGTCCTGCCACACGGCGGCCGGGCCGGCTCCGTTTAGGATCGCCGCCCGGCAGCCCTCGAGCGTGTACGTCGCCGGCGAGATCACGGAGATCCACTGCATCCAGTCGGGCAGCACCGTCACCGGGTAGTAGACGCCGGACACGACCAGCAGCAGCCCCTGGGCGATGAATCCGAGCTGTGTGCCCTTCTCGGGCGAGATCAGCGGCAGCACCGCCGTCATCATGCCGATGCCGATGAATGAGACCGAGCTGACCAGCAGCACGAGCGAGGCGCTGACGAACTGGGGATCGCGGAAGCTGACGTCCAGGAACGCCGCCACCACGCCGAACAGCAGCGCGGTTCGCAGCACGCCGTAGACGACCGCGAACGCGCCCATGCCGAGCAGGTGCGAGGTGCGCGAGATCGGCGCCATGAACGTGTACTCGATCGTGCCCTCCCACCGCTCCCAGGCCACCGTCTCGGTGACGACCTCGAAGATCAGTCCCAGGTACGACCAGATCACGGCCCCGATCAG
>JAWVDZ010000371.1:0-4599 GCA_033856955.1 Gaiellales bacterium | reverse complement strand
ACGAACTGGCCCGCCGGACGGTGGCCGTGCTGCGCATCGCGTTCCTCGCCTCGACTGCTCTGGAATGGGTCTCCACGTTCGGCATCGGGCTGGTCGCGATGTACACCGGGGCAACGCTGCTCGGCTATGTTCACGCCGCCCCGCTGCCGGTCCACATCGCGCCGCGGTTGGCAGTGTTCGTCCTGCTGCTGGCCCCCGAGTTCTTCTTGCCGCTGCGCCGCTTCGCCGGCGCGTATCACCAGGGCCAGGAGGCGATTGCCGCCGCCGAGGTTCTCGGGTCGCTGACCGGAACTCGCCCCGCCCGTCCTGGCGCCGGATATTCGACGTGGACCGGGACACCGCCCCGGGTCGAGTTACGCGACGTGGGCGTTCGCTATCCAACCCGCTCGTCGCCGGTGCTGAGTGACGTCACGTTCACCGTGCCGTCAGGGGCCGTCTTCGGTGTGGCCGGCGCTTCGGGAAGCGGGAAGTCGACGCTGCTCCGCCTCGCCGGCGGTTGGCTTGCCCCCACTGACGGCACCGTGCGGCTCGACCAGCGGCCATCCGGTCAGGCAGGGCGGGCCCTGCTCATCGCCCAGCGGCCCTACCTTTTCCCAGGCACACTCGCCGACAACCTCGCCCTCGGCCAGCCGGGCCTTTCCGCGTCCCGGATGTGGGAAGCGATCGCGCGGGCTCAGCTGACCCGGGTCGTGCGCGGTCTGCCCGAAGGGCTGGAGACCGTGCTCGGTGAGCGCGGCTGGGGGCTGTCCGCGGGAGAGGCGCAACGGATCTCGATCGCGCGGGCGTTCCTCAGCGACGCGACGTTCCTGATCGTGGACGAGCCGACCGCCCATCTGGACCGGGACACAGAGCGCAGCCTGATCGCGCCGCTGCGGGAGTTGCTGCGCGGGCGGACGGCGCTGGTCGCCAGCCACTCCGATGCCGTGCTGAGTCTCACCGACTACGTCATCACCCTCGAGGACGGACACGTCCATGACTGAGCCCGCATCCACGCTCGGTTCGGCGCGGGCGGGCACCCGACTCGTGATCGGGCTGTTGCTCGCGATGACCGCTGCCGTCGCGTCCGCCGCTCTCATGGGCCTGGCCGGCTGGTTCATCGTCAAGTCAGCCCAGACCGGCCTGTCCAGCACGTCGCACTTCTCCTGGCTGTATCCCAGCGCGGGAGTCGAGGCCTTGGCCGTCATTCGCACCTCGGCCCGCTACGGCGAGCGACTGTCCACGCATCGGTCGACGCTGGAACTGCTGGCCCAGGTGCGTACACGCTTGTTCGCCTCGGCGACGCGACTGCCGATGGCGAAGCTGAGATCCCTGCGCAGCGGAGATCTGCTCGACCGCGTGCAGGCCGACGTCGACACCCTCGACCGGTACGTGCTTGCGGTCGCGGTCCCGGCCGTTGTGTGCACCGTCGTCGGCGCCGGAAGCCTGACGGTACTGGCGATCGTGCGCCCCTTCTTCGGCGCGGCGGCCGGAGGCCTGCTGATCCTCGCGTTGGGTATCAATTTGACGATGGACCACGGCAGTCGTCGTCTCGGCAGCCAACTCGCCCTGGACCGCTCCGCGGCGCGGTCGCGCCTCATCGAGGCGATCGAAGGCCGGGTCGAGCTGGCCGGTTACGGCGCGCGCGAGCTCGCGTACGACGAGCTCCGCGACCGTTTCGCGGCGCTGGATGTTCCTGGTCGGCGGCTGTCGGTCAGGAACGGTAACGGGCAGGCCGTGATCGCATTCGCCGCCGGGCTGGCCGTTGCCGCGATCCTCGCGGCCGGAGTGGGCGGCGGGCGGCCACTGAACTCGGCGGTGCTCGCCTTTGCCGCCCTGCTCGCACTCGCCCTGTTCGATGCGGCGAAAACGATCGGCTCGATCGGCCAGGAGGCTGGTCGGGCCCGCGCCGCGTTGCACCGGTTGCGCGAAGTGACCGGCCTGGCCCGAGTCGCCGAGCATGACGTCGAGTCGTCCGGCGGCCTCGACCAAGCGCCCTGGCCAAGCGGTGCGCCGGTCGCCGCCGACATCGTCGTCCGGCGCCTGTCGGCTGGATACGGGACGCGTCCGGTGCTCGAGCTGCCTCACTTGGACGTCGCCGCCGGCAGCCTGGTCATTCTCTCTGGGCCCTCGGGTGCGGGAAAGACGACGCTGCTGTCCGTACTTGCGGGCGAGCAACCGGCCATGACCGGCGAGGTCCGCGTCGGCGGAGTCGATCCCTACGCCGTGAGCTACGAGCAGCGCAGCGGCTACCTCACCCTGGTCGAGGCCGACAGCGGCGTCCTCAGCGGCACCATCGAGGACAACCTGCGCCTCGCTCGCCCGAGGGCCACCGGAGACGAGCTCGACCAAGCCCTGCGCGTCGCGGTCCTCTCGGGGTTCGTCGAGCCTTCGACCCAGGTCGGACCAGCAGGCAGTTTCCTGTCCGGCGGGCAGCGGCGCCGGCTGGCCCTGGCTCAGGCCTACCTTCGCCGTCCCCGGCTGATGCTGCTCGACGAGCCGACGGAGGGTTTGGACGACGCGACGGCCGTGCAGCTATTCGCCAACCTTCGGGCCGCGCTACCGGACACGACGATCGTCGCGGCAGTCCACGGGCGAAATGCCGGCGACGTGATCGCGCACGCCGATCGAGTGATTCAGGTGGCCGACGGTGAGGTCCTGACTGATCGGGTCAGGTGAGCGCTCTCACGCCGCTACGGGCAGCACGAGACGGCGGGGGAGCGGGCGCCTGGCGGCTGGAGCGATGAAGATGGTCTGAGCGCCCCAGGCTCGGGTGGGGTGGGGTGGTTAGCGTTTCGGTGTGCTTGATCGCGGACGCGGAGACGTGGCGGGTGAGCCCGTGGCCGCCAAGGTTCCAGAGGTCACGGTGCTGTTCTGGGTCATCAAGGTGCTGACGACCGGGATGGGTGAGGCAGCGTCGGACTACCTGGCCAATGTCAACATCTTGCTCGCCGGGCTGGTTGGTCTTGCCGGGTTCGTCGTAGCGATCCGATGGCAGTTCCGGGTCCGGCGCTATGTCGCGGGCGTGTACTGGTTCGCTGTGGCGATGGTGGCGGTCTTCGGGACGATGGTCGCCGACGGCATCCATGTCGTGCTGGGCGTGCCCTACGCCGCCAGCACCGTGCTGTGCGCGCTGGCCTTGGTGGTCGTGTTCCGGTCCTGGCACCGCAGCGAGGGAACGCTTTCGATCCACAGCATCGTGACCCGTCGTCGCGAGCGCTACTACTGGATCACGGTGCTGGTCACGTTCGCGCTCGGCACCGCGCTGGGAGACCTCACCGCCATGACCCTGCACCTGGGCTTCCTCGGCTCGGCCGTGCTGTTCGCGGCCGTCATCGCGGTGCCGGCTCTGGGTTGGTGGCGCTTCGGGATCAACGAGGTCGCAACGTTCTGGGCCGCCTACGTGGTCACCCGCCCGCTCGGCGCCTCGGTGGCGGACTGGCTCGGCAAGCCGCACTCCATGGCCGGTGGCCTGGGCTACGGCGATGGAGTGGTGGCGGCAGTGGCGGCCGGCGTCATCGCGCTCCTAGTGGGCTACGTTGCGCTGCGGCGCAACGACATTCAACGCCCAGTTGGTACGACCATCGGCGGTGAGGCGGCGTAGCCGCTGAACCACCCGTTCATTTGGCGCGCGGAGCTACCCGGATCACGCGGTGGTCCCGGTGGACGATGCGCTCCTCGGGGACGGCTGGTCGGGAAGGTCGAGGCCAGAGCCGGCCGCAGAGCCGGCGCGCTGCGGGTCAACGCAATCCACTAGGACGTGCCGTTCACCAAGACGATGACCTCCGCAGGGCATCGCGAGATCAACGATCTCGCTCATTGGCTCGAGGAACTGGCGCTGCCTGCGTGGCCGAAACCGGGACGCTGGTTGCCGACGAGTACCTCGACAGCGTCTTCTCCACGCTCGCCGGCTCGAGGACAGACTTTGCCGTAACCGTTGGAGAGGTTACCTTCGGCGGGCAGCGGGAGGACCGCTTTGAAGCGGCGCATTCTCGTGCGCAGTGCGTCGACTTCCGGATAGGGCCCGGTTCCCTACCTCGAAGGATGGTGGACACGATGGGACTCCGTGGACGGCATCACCAACATCGGTCACCTCAGTTGACAACGAGCAAGGTCCTCGCCGGCGCGCTGCCAGGCAAAGAAACACCGCCGCCCCGCGATGACGGGGTAAACCGGTGAACGCGCAGCCAGCGGTCCGAACCGGTAAGGGCGACCCCACGCCGCAGCGAATCCTGCGATCGGATATCGAAGCTCTTGCCGCGCACGCCCGCGCGCTGTCGTCCACGTCGCAACGGCGCATCCTGGGAATCACCGGCGCCCCTGGATCCGGGAAATCGACCCTCGCCGAAGAGATCGTCGGGACTCTGGGTCCGGACGCGGTTCTCGTACCGATGGACGGCTTCCATCTGGCCGAAGCCGAGCTGAAACGCCTCGGCATCCACGAGCGCAAAGGCGCCATCGACACCTTCGACGCCGGGGGATTCGTGGCGCTGTTGTGCAGGCTGCGCGACGAAGGCGACTTGCCTGTGTACGCACCGACCTTCCGGCGCGACCTCGAGGAGGCCATCGCAGGCTCGATCCGGGTCGAGCGCGATGTCCGGCTGGTGGTGACCGAAGGCAACT
>JAWVDZ010000370.1:0-6841 GCA_033856955.1 Gaiellales bacterium | reverse complement strand
CTTCCACGGTGCCCGCTTCGCTGGTGGTCGAGGGACGCTACGGCGTGCGGGTGGACGAGTCGCCCGAGCAGGCCGAGCAGGCGCTTCGCGACGCCGTCGCCGCGGCATGCCAGGGCGACGCCTGGCTGCGCGAGAACCCGGTCACGGTCGAGCTGACGGGCGGCCGGTTCGCCTCCGCCGCGGTGCCGCACACGCACGTGCTGCCCTGGAGCCTGGGTGAGACGGCGCGCGACGTGCTCGGCAAGATGCCGTCGTTTCTGGGCATGCCGTACGGGGCGGACATGCGGCTGCTGGTGCATCAGGGCCAGACGCCGACCGTGCTGTACGGCCCCGGCGAGCCCACGCTCGCCCACGCACCCGACGAGCACATCGACCTCGAGGAGATCGCCCGCTGCGCGCGGGTGCTGGCGGTGTGGACGATGCGAGCGCTTGGCCCGGAGTAGCGGCGGCGGGGCTAATGCCGGTCGAACAGCTCGGTGAGGTCGTCGCCGGGGTGCGGAGGCGGATCTGGAGCCGGCCGCGACTCATGCCTGGTGCCGCACTCCGTGCAGAACCACGCGACGTGGCCGGCCCGCCGGTCGCTCGCCTCGTCGGCCATCACCGTGACGCGCCGTTCATAGTGGTTGGTCACCTTGCCGCAGCGGGCACAGTCGAGCTGGGATTCGGCCGCACCCCACGGTGCCGGTAGCGCGAAGTCTGACATGCAGGGTCGTTCGGCAGCCGGGCCGTGGTTCCTGTTCGACCAACCCAGTGCCTGGCAACGCGGAACGCGGTGCCTGGCACGGTAACGAGGCAGCTACTCGCGCACCGTGGCACCCGGAAACAGCTTGCCGAGAGACACGCCGGCCACGATCACCACGCCGCCCAGCACCTGCACCAGCGTGACCCGCTCGCCGATCAGCAGGGCAGCGAACATCACCCCCAGGAACGGCTGAAGGTACATGTAGAGCGTCGCCCGCGAGGCGCCGATCCGCCGCAGGCTGCGGAAGTAGAGCACGTTGGTCACCACCAGCGGAAAGATCGCCGAGTAGGCGAAGGCGCTCACGTGCAGCGGCTGAAGCGATCCCCAATCCTGCGTCACCATCTGTGGCAGCCCGAACGGCAGCAGCATCATGCCGCCGAGCACGATCATCAGCGCGCTGATCCGTGAGGCGGAGTAGCGGGCGAACAGCGGCCGCAGCATCACCGAGTAGGCGGCCCAGGTGAGCGCGGCGCCGATCGCCAGCACGTCGCCGAGGTAGCCCGCGCCGTGAACCCCCGCCCCACCCTGCACCACCAGAGCGACGCCCGCCACCGAGACGCCCAGCGCCAGCCAGTGACGGCGCCCGACCCGCTCGTGCCCGGCCGTCATCGCAAACAGCGCGGCGAAGGCCGGCGATGCACCCAGGATCAGCGCCGTGTTTCCAGCGGTCGTGTTCTCGACCGCGTAGTTGAAGGTGAGCTGGTTGCCAAGGATGCCAACCGCCGCCGCCGCGATCACCAGCCGCATGTCTGCTCGCCGCACGGAGAGACTTCCCTCCCGCCAGCGCACGAACGAGGCGAACAGCGCCCCCGCCAGCAGGAACCGGATGGCGGCGAACGCGAGCGGGTTCCAGGCCCGGAAGGCGTACTTGGTGGTGGCGTAGTTGAGCGACCACAGCACGTTGGCCAGCACGAGCATTGCGTCGGCGCTGTCCAGGCGGCGGCGGGGCACGGCCAGAGGGTAGCGTCCAGCGCCGCTCCGATATACCCCCCAAGGGTATGCTAGGCTGCGGCTGTGTCCGAGACGCGCAGCTATTCGGTGCCGGGTGTGCACTGTGACCACTGCCGGGCGGCGATCGAGGGCGAGGTGGCGCCGGTTGAGGGGGTCGCCGAGGTCGCCGTCGACCTCGAGGCGAAGACCGTCACCGTGACCGGCGAGGCGCTCGACGACGCCGCCATCCGCTGGGCGATCGACGAGGCCGGCTACGACGTGGCATGAGCACGGGCGCCCCCACCCGCATCGAGCTCCCCGTCGAGGGCATGTCCTGCGCATCCTGCGCGTCGCGCATCGAGCGCAAGCTGAACCGGCTGGACGGCGTTCACGCGACCGTCAACTACGCCACCGAGCGGGCGACTGTGGAGTACGACCCGGCGCTGGCCGGCACCGAGCTGATCGCGGACACGATCGAGCAGACCGGCTACCACGCGGTGCTGACGCCTTCAGGCGACCGCTCGGACGCTGTGTCCGATGACAGCTCGTCCCAGATCGCCCGCCGGCTGCGGGCTTCGGCGGCAATGACCGCACCGGTGCTCGCACTGGCGATGGTCCCGCCGCTTCAATTCGACGGCTGGCAGTGGTGCTCGCTGCTGCTAGCGACGATCGTGGTGGGGTGGGGAGGGCTGCCGTTTCACCGCGCCGCGTTCGCGAACCTGCGTCACGGCACCGCCACCATGGACACGCTGATCTCGGTCGGCACGCTGGCGGCCCTCGGCTGGTCGGGGGTCGCGATGCTGTTTCTGGGCGCCGGCGGGCTCGGCTACCGGATGTCCTACGACTGGACGTTCGGCGCCGGTGGCAGGTCTGACAACATCTACCTCGAGGTGGCGGCGGTCGTGACCACGTTCGTGCTGACCGGCCGCTTCTTCGAGTCACGAGCCAAGCGGCGGGCCGGCACGGCGCTGCGAGCGCTGCTCGCACTGGGCGCGAAGGAGGTCTCGCTGCTCGAGGATGGGCGCGAGCGGCGGGTACCGGTGGAGCAGCTTCGGGTGGGCGACCTGTTCGTCGTTCGACCCGGTGAGCGGGTGGCGACCGACGGTGTGGTGGTCGAGGGGCGGTCGGCGGTCGACCGATCGCTGCTCACCGGCGAGAGCATCCCCGTCGAGGTTGGCCCAGGAGACAACGTCGCCGGAGCGACGGTGAACGCGGGCGGTGTGCTGGCGGTGCGCGCGACCGCTGTCGGCGCCGACACCGCGCTCGCCCAGATCGGCCGGCTGGTGGTGGCCGCGCAGAGCGGCAAGGCGGAGGCGCAGCGGCTGGCCGATCGCGTCTCGGCGGTGTTCGTGCCGATCGTGATCGCGCTCTCGCTGGCCGCGCTCGCGTTCTGGCTGCTGGACGGAGCTGGCGCGGGGTTCGCCTTCCAGGCCGCGGTGGCAGTGCTGATCGTGGCCTGCCCGTGCGCGCTGGGTCTGGCGACGCCGACCGCGCTGTTGGTCGGAACCGGCCGCGGCGCCCAGCTCGGCATCCTGATCAAGGGGCCGGAGGTGCTGGAGCAGACGCGCACGGTGACGACGATCGTGCTGGACAAGACCGGCACCATCACCGAGGGCAGGATGAGCGTCGCCGAGCTTTTGCCGGCGGCTGGCGTGAGCAGCGATGATCTGCTGCGGCTGGCGGGCGCGGCGGCGGCGGGCAGCGACCACCCCGTCTCTCGCGCGATCGCCGAGCACGCCGTGTCGAAGCTCGGTCCGTCGCCGGCGGCCGACGAGGCAACCAGCGTGTCAGGCCTCCACGCCCAGGCTCGGGTTGATGGGCACCAGGTGCGCGTCGGTCGCGGCGAGCCTCTGCCGGACGAGCTGGCGGCGCGCGGCACCGTCGCCCAGGTCAGCCGCGACGGCGCCGTGGTCGGCCACATCGTTCTGCGTGACGCCGTCAAGCCGGGCAGCGCCGAAGCGATCGCCGACCTGCGCTCGCTGGGGCTGACGCCCGTGCTGCTGACGGGCGACAACCGCCACACCGCGCGCGTAGTGGCCGAGGCGGTCGGCATCGAACGGTTCGTGGCCGAGGTACTTCCGGCCGACAAGGCGGACGAGATCCGGCGGCTTCAGGAGCAGGGCGAGGTGGTTGCGATGGTGGGCGACGGCATCAACGACGCGCCCGCGCTCGCCCAGGCCGACCTCGGCCTGGCGATCGGCACCGGCACGGACGTCGCGATCGAGGCCGGAGACCTGACGCTCGTCTCAGGCGACCTGCGCGCGGCCGCCGACGCGATCCGGCTCGCCCGCCGGACGCTCTCGACGATCCGAGGAAACCTGTTCTGGGCGTTTGGCTACAACGTGGTCCTGATCCCGCTGGCGTTCGCCGGCAAGCTGAACCCGATGCTGGCCGCGGCGGCGATGGCGCTGTCGAGCATCTTCGTCGTCACCAACAGCCTGCGGCTGCGCCGCTTCCGCAGCCGCCGACAGGAGGCTCCCGCATGACCCACGGCTACAGCGACCAGAAGGACGCGATCACCAAGCGCCTGCACCGCATCGAGGGCCAGGTGCGCGGCATCGAGCGGATGGTCGATGACGACCGCTACTGCATCGACATCCTCGACCAGATCAGCGCCATCACGACCGCGCTCGAGAAGGTCGCGCTGCAGATCCTGGACGGCCACGTGAACCACTGCGTGTCGGATGCGATGCGAAGCGGGGATCCTGAGGCGGCGGAGGCGAAGACGCGGGAGTTGTTGCAGGCGGTGGAGCGGTTTGCGAAGTCGCGATAGTTCTGTTTAACACACACTACGAGCGGGATGGCCGATCTTCGACGGCAATCACGGGTCAAGTCGGGCGCAGTTCAGTTCTCGAAGCGCGATTTCAGCGAGTTCCCTGACCCGGTTCCATTCAGGTGCCATCTTGAGCGTACGTTCCGTCTCAACGGCATCAATATCCTCGAAGGTCAGCGTTCGATCTCATCGCGAGCAGGAAGCCGTGCACATCGCTCACTGCCGCCTCCGCAGCTTTGGTAACAGCCCCGGGTGCGACCGCCAGTGGCAGTCCGGGCATCAAGTCATCGAGGAAGAGCATGAGTTCGTCTATTGGGAGCCCATTTTCGTCTAGCCAGGCCATCTGGGTCGTCGTTGGAGCCGCCAATCGCTCAACGACCGGGATTAGGTTTTCCAGATACGCCTGGGGGCTGAATGCTGCTTCGGTCATCGTTTTGCACGGCTCATGCTGAGCACGGACGGTGGTTCCCTATGCTTCCAATCGATGCCCCTCGCCTACCCCGACCCACCCCTCGAACAGGACCGCGTCCGCCTTCGCCCCTGGTCGCTGGACGACCTCGACGACGTTGTCCGCTGCTGCAACGACGAGCAGGTGCGGCGCTTCCTGCCGCCGATCCCGATCCCCTACACGCCACTCGACGCGGAGGAGTTCATCACCGGCGCGGATGAAGCCTTGGAGCGTGACAGCGTCACGATGGCAGCTTGCGATGCCGCGTCCGGAGAGCTTCGGGGAGCAGTCGGCATGCGGATGCTCGAGCCGGAGGTGGCGCAGTTCGGCTACTGGGTCGACCCCGAGGCGCGCGGGCGCGGCATCGCCTCCACCGCCCTGGCCCTGATCTCGCGCTGGGTGCTGCGCGAGCTCGCGCCGGCCCGGCTGCAGCTCTTCACCGACGTCGAGAACGAGGCCTCGATGCGGGTCGCGGAGCGGGCCGGCTTCACGCGCGAGGGCGTGCTGCGCAACTGGTACGACCTGCGTGGCGAGCGCCGCGACGCGGTCATGTTCTCGCTGCTGCCGGGAGACGCCGGATGAAGCTGCCCAACCCGGCCCTGAGCGACGACGCCGTCCAGTTGCGACCGTGGATGGAGGAGGACGCGCCCGAGATCGTGCGCTGCTGCAGCGATCCACTCATCCCTCGCTACATCCCGGTGATCCCGATGCCGTACAGCCTCTCCGACGCCGAGCAGTTCATCGAGCGATCGCGCACCCCGTCCGACTCTCTGAACCTGGCCGTCGCCGGGCACTCCGGCCAGCTGTTCGGCGCGATCGGCATGGCGATCCAATCCGACCCCGGCATCGCCGAGATCGGCTACTGGCTGGCGCCCGAGGCGCGCGGCCGCGGCCTCGCCACCCGAGCGCTGCGTCTGCTCTCGGCCTGGACGCTGCGCGAGACGGACATCGCCCGGCTTCAGCTCCAGACCGATGTCGACAACCTCGCCTCGCAGGCGGTCGCCACCCGCGCCGGCTTCACCCGCGAGGCGGTGCTGCGTGCCTACATGGACAACCGCGGCGCCCGGCACGACTCGGTGATGTTCTCGATCATCCCGGGTGAGGCATGATCCACCGCCCCGACCCAGACGGCACGCTGCTGATCGGCCAGCCCGCGCACGCCTGGATGAGCGGCCGGATGGCACGGGCGTGGAAGTGGCCGTTCCAGCCCTGGGAGGACGTCTGCCTGGCGGCCGAGCAGCACGACATCGGCATGGCGGCCTGGGACGCCCGCCCCGAGCTCGACCCGGCCACCGGTCTCCCCTACTCCTTCGCCTCGATGCCGCGCGAGATGCACGTCGGGCTGTGGAGCAGGGCCGCCCGGCTGCTGCTGCCGCAAGGCCGCTACCCCGCGCTGCTCGTCTCGCTGCACGGCACCGGCCTGTATGAGCGCTACCTGGCGGCCGACCAGCTCGCGGCCGAGCCGACCCGAAGTTACCTGGCCGCTGAGCGCGAGTTCCAGGCCGCGATGCGGCGGTCGCTGGGTGCGGAGCCGGCCGAAGTCGAGGACGCCGCTTCGCTCGTTCGCTGCTGGGACTGGATGTCGCTGTTCCTCTGCACGGCATCGTCCGACCGCTCGACGATGGAGGCCGTGCCGAGCTGTGAGGGAGACCGGGCGACGCTGGAGATGGCGTGGATCGACGGCGATCCCACCCGCGTACGGGTCGATCCGTGGCCCTTCCTCGAGCCGTCGCTGACGCTCCCCGCGGAGGGCCGGCTGCTCGCCGGGCAATACGACGATCGCGACTCGATGCTTCGGGCGCTCGACGCGGCACCCTGGCGCACGCTCAGCCTGCGGTTGTCACCGGGGTAAGCAGCTCCTCCAGCATCGACTCGGCCGCCGCGATGTCGTTCACCAGCGGGTGGGCCATCAGCGCCTTCAGCATCAGCTCGCGGTCGCCGGTGACCG
>JAWVDZ010000369.1:0-3254 GCA_033856955.1 Gaiellales bacterium | reverse complement strand
GACGCCACGCTCCGGCCGCAACGCGGGATCGCTGCCATGGTGGAAGGCGACCTCGGCGGAGCCCGCATCGGCCTCGATCGAGCGGACGCCGGTCCACAGCTTCTCATCCGCCTCTTCCTTGCGGATGCCCGCGAGCAACTCCGCCACGTCCGCCCCCGTATGCCCCGAGCCGGCCGCGATACGAACCCGCTCTACCGGCTGGTCGAGCTCGGTGACGTCACCCAGCACCGGCCGCTCGGCCTCGAACCGCTCCGGGCCGCCCTTGGCCCAGCGCCGCTCGATCAGGTCGTGGAGGTCGCGTGACTCCCAGCCGCACACCTCGAACGCGCGCGGACAGCGGGGGTGGAAGCGGCAGCCGAGCGGCGGCATCGCGGCGTCAGGCACCTCGCCGCGGGGCAGGTTGCGGGGCACTCCGGCGCTCGGGTCGGGGTCGGGAATCGCCCGCAGCAGCGACTCCGTGTAGGGGTGCCGCGGGTTGGCGAAGATCTCGTCGGTCGCTCCGATCTCGACGATCCGGCCCAGGTACATGATCGCCACCCGGTCGCAGAAGAACTTCGCCGTCGCCAGGTCATGCGTGATGTAGACGTACGTGAGACCGAGCTCGTTTTTGAGCTGAATCATCAACTCCAAGATCTTTGCGCGCACGCTCATGTCGAGCATCGAGATCGGCTCGTCGGCCACCAGCAGCCGCGGTCCCAGGATCACCGCCCGCGCCAGCACGGCGCGCTGCTTCTGGCCGCCCGACAGGTCGCTCGGAAACTTGCCCAGGTACTGATCGGCCGGTGCCAGCCCGACCCGCTCCAGCACCTCCGAGACGCGACGGCGGATCTCGGTACGGTCGCGGCTGATGCCGTGGATGCGAAGCGGGTGGCCGACCGCGGTCTCGAGCGTCATCGCCGGGTTGAGCGAGGCGTGCGGATCCTGGAACACCATCTGCATCTCCTTGCGCATCGCGCGCACGTCGCGTTCGTTCATCGCCGCAACGTCGCGGCCCTCCAGCCGCACCGCCCCGGCGGTGGGATCGACCAGCCGAAGCAGCGCCCGTCCCAGCGTCGTCTTGCCGCTGCCCGACTCGCCCACCACGCCCAGCACCTCGCCGTGGCCGATCGAGAACGAGACGCCGTCCACCGCCTGCACCGCGCCACTCGAGCGCCCCAGAAGACGCGCGCCGAACGATCCGCGCAGCGGGAAGTGCACCTCCAAGCCGTCCACCTCGAGCAGGGGCGCCTGGCTCATGCCTCCTCCGCGGCGGCGATCCGCTGGCGCTGCAGCGGCTCGCGGCCACCCGCCGGAATCAGCGCCTCCGGCCCGTGCAGCCAGCACTCCACGCGTTGCCCGTCTTGCGAACGCTGCTCGACCGGTGCGATCTGGGCGCAGACCCGCATCGCATCCGGGCACCGCGGGTGGAAGCGGCATGCCGGTGGCGGGTCGGTCAGGTTGGGCGGCGCGCCCGGGATGTAGTGCAGGCCGGTGGTCTTGAGCGAGATCACCGACCGCAGCAGCTCGCGCGTGTAGGGGTGCGCCGGCCGGCCGAACACGGTACGGGCGTCGCCTTCCTCGACGATCCGCCCGGCGTACATCACGGCCACCCGGTCGCACGCCTCGGCCACGATGCCGAGGTTGTGGGTGATCAGCAACAGCGCGGTGTCGAAGTTGCGCTTGAGGTCGGACAGGATGCCCAGGATCTGGGCCTCGACCAGTACGTCAAGCGCCGTGGTCGGCTCGTCGGCGATCACCAGCCGCGGCTGCAGCACCAGTGCCAGCGCGATCATGATCCGCTGCCGCATGCCGCCCGAGAACTCGTGCGGGTAGTTGCGAAAGCGGGTGGGCGGGATGCCCATGCCGCCCAGCGCGTCCAGCGAGCGGCGCCGCACCTCGCTCTTGTGCAGCCCCGGCTCGTGTGTCTTGATCGTCTCGGCGAAGTGATCCTCGATCCGCATCAGCGGGTTCAGGCGCGTCATCGGCTCCTGGAAGATCAGCCCCAGCTCCGGCCCGCGCAGGCGGCGCAGCCGCTTGCCCGAGAGCCTCACCAGGTCGGTGCCGTCGAACAGCACCTCGCCGTCGATCGCCGCGCCGGCCGGCAGCAGGCCCATCACGCCCCGTCCGAGCGTCGACTTGCCGCAGCCGGACTCGCCCACCAGGCCGACCACCTCGCCGCTTCGGATCTGCAGCGAGACGCCGTCCACCGCTCGCACGGCGCCGCGCGGGCTGCTGTACCAGACGCGCAGGTCCCGGACGTCCAGCACCGCCTCGCCGCTCATGGCGCGATCGCTTCGGATTGCGGCCGCTGCTCGCGCGGCGGAAGCGTCACGGCTTCCATCTTGCGCCGCCGCAGCACCGGGTTGATGACGTCGTTCAGGCCCTCGCCGAGCAGCGTCAAGCCGGTCACCAGCAGCACGATCGCGAGGCCCGGGAACAGCCCTGTCCACCAGATGCCGGCGCCGGCGTCCGAGAGCGCCCGTGCGCTGTCATAGCCCCACTCGGAGGCAACCGTTGGCTGGATGCCGTAGCCCAGGAAGCCGAGCGCGGCCAGCGTCAGGATTGCGTCGGCGGCGTTCAGGGTCGCGATCACCGGCACGCTCTGGATCACGTTCTGGAACACGTAGCGGCCGATCACCGTGCGGGGGCGCGCGCCCAGCGCCCGCGCCGCCTCCACGTACGACTCCTCACGCACGCTGAGGACGTGGTTTCGCACCACCCGGAAGTACTGCGGCGTGTACACCGCCGAGATCGCGATCGCGGCCGTGGCGACGCCGCTTCCGAACCGGTCGGCCAAGAGGAACGCGATCACGATCGCCAGCAGCAGGTAGGGGAAGGCGAACAGCGCGTCCATGATCAGCACCAGCACGCGGTCGAGCCGACCGCCGAAGTAGCCCGACACCAGCCCCAGCGGCATCCCCACCAGAAGCGCGATCACGACCGCCAGCAGCACCACCTTGAGCTCGGTCTGGGCGCCGTAGATGACGCGCGACAGCACGTCGGTGGACTGCACGTTGGTGCCGAACCAGTGCGCCGAGGAGGGGTGCTGCTGCTTGACGAAGCGCACGCCGTTTGAGTCGCGGTACTGGTCGAAGTTGTAGGGCGCGAGCACCGGCGCGGCCACCGCCATCACGACGAAGACCAGCGTGATCACGATCCCCGACCACAGGATCCAGCGCGGCACGCCGCGCGCCTCGCGCACAGGCGCCAAACCGCGCGCCCAGCGCGATGTGGCGATGCGGCTGCTGATCCCGCCGTTCACCATCAGTAGCGCA
>JAWVDZ010000368.1:0-8719 GCA_033856955.1 Gaiellales bacterium | reverse complement strand
CAAGCATCGCGGTCATGGCCACGAACAGCGGCTGGAGGTGACGGTCATCGATCTCGACCACCTGTGCGTAGTCGTTTGCGGCGGCCGCCTCTTTGAGCCGAGAGAACCAGGCCTCGACAGCCAGGTTGTCGGCCGTCACGCGCTCGTCGACGTTCCCGGCGCTGGTTGGCTCATGGGCCTGCACGACCGCGAGCGCGGAGGACAGCGACGCCTCGGCCCGTGCAAACGCCTCACCCTGCACGTGATCTGGCTCGAGCCTGTAGCCACGGGCGGCAAGGTTTTCCTGCGCCACCGCGTGGCGTGCCTGCTGGTATGCGTCGCTGACCGTGGTCAGCGTGCGCACCCGGTCGACGGAGGCCTGGTTCTGCCGCGCCGCCCACACTGCGAAGCCGGCCAGCGCCAGGATCACGAGGGCGCCCGCCACCAGCGCCGTGCGGCGATGTCTGAGCAGGTGGGGATTGGGGGTACGTCGCGGCATAGGGACGAGGTCGCGGACAGGCCACGCTTTGCTCATCATCGACATGACCGGGGTGATTTGGGGATCCCCCGTTCTGGGGAAGAGTCAATCGGCGCTTCGCGGTATCCCTTAGATGTCGATCCAACCCCCGGATCGGCGTACCCCCCATGAAGAAGCTCCTGACACTCACCCTGGCCGGCCTCGCGCTGGCGCTCCCCGCCGCAGCGATGGCGGATGCGTGCATGCTCACCCATCTGGGTTCGGGCGTGAGCTCTCGGGCTGCGAAGGGCAGCTGTGTCACCCGCAAGCTGGGCACCACGCTGGTGCTGCGCTGCGACGGTTCGACCGGGTACGCGGTCGCCCGCTACGACTTCCAGATGCCCGGCAGTTGGTGTGGCACCGCCAGCGCCCACGTGGATGCGCTCGGCGATCTCTCGTACTCGCTCGTGAAGCTCGACGACACCCACGTCCGCGTGATCATCCGCCTCAGCGGCCCCTCGAAACTGGTCGTTTCGAGCGTCAGCGTCGGCTTCTACTCCTAGCGCGACAGCACGGCCACCGAGCGAGCGGCCGTTGCCACCTTCGTCTCGGCTCCCCGGCGCAGGGTCGATGCCCGCAGCACCGTCACCTCGCCGTTCAGCACCGAGGTGACGACCAGCCACGGTCCGGCCGATGCCAGGTTGAACGAGCCGTACGGCAGTTCAGCCCGCCGGAGCACCCGTCGAGTCGCCGGAGCGACCATCTCGACCGAGGAGCCGTAGCCACTGGTGATATAGGCGCGTTCGGCCGCGAACACCACGTGCTGCGGCGGACGGCCGGCCGGGATGGTGTCGACCAGGCGCCCGCTGGCCGCGCCGTACACCGATACGTACGGCTCTGAGGCGGAGCTGACCCAGACCTCTCGCCCGTCCGGGCTGAAGGCGAGGTCGTGGGCGGCCGCGGCCGGGTGCACTCGCCGCACGACGCGCATGTGTCGCGGGTCGGTGATGTCCACCATCACGAGCGTGTCGGCCGTCTCGCCCAGCGCCACCCACGCGCGGCGACGGTCGGGGCTGGTGGCGAGGTGGTGTGCGCCGGCGCCAACGGCGACGTGGCCCACAATGCGCATATTGGCGAGCTCGATGCTGGTCAGGGTGCCGGCGTCGGCGTCGGTCACGAGCAGGTACTCACCATCCGCCGTGAAGGTCGCCAGCTGCGGCGAGCGGAAGCTATCGAACACGGCCACCCGCTGCAGCCCGCGCCCGAACACCGTCACCGCGCCCGACCCCGGGCTGACAACGGCGACTGGGCCGCCGGGCCCGCTCGCCACCGTCTTGGGGTCGTGGGCGACGTGGATCCGACGAAGCACCTTCCCGCCCGGCACGGACATCACCACCAGCTCGTCTCTGAGCTCGGCCGTGACCAGCGCGACCTGCGTTCTGACGCGATTCGTCGAGGTGGGTGTGGGTTGTGGCGCCTCGCTGCTGGGGCTCGTCGTCTGCGGAGGAGCGATCGACGGCGCGGTGCTGGGTGTGGCGGAACCCGAGCAGGATGATCCCATCACCACCGACACCACGACCGCCGTCAGCTTGAGGTTCACGACCGCTTTACGGCCGGTGGGTCTCTCTGCGTCCTTCGTGGGTCAGGGTGTCCGGCGGCGCGACATGAGCCGGGCGAGCAGTCGTGCGCGCCAGCCGGACAGTGTGATCTCGCCGTCGTAGGTCCTCACGCGAGGTCGTGAGTCGGAGGCGGACGGAGGTGGACTTGGCCCTTCGATGCGGCGTCGAAGGCGCAGGCGGGCTCGATCCGTGCACAGGAAGAGGATGAGCGCTGTGACGATCACGAGAGCCTCGGCCGCTCTCTGGGAGAGGCCGGAGTACAGCGCCACGACGCCCACGGCGGCGACGCTTCCAAGTATCAGGAGGCCGACCGCGTCATCCAGCAGAAGGGCCCGCCAGAACCGGCGTGAAGGATCTGCCGCCGGCGATTTCGAGTTGCTTGCGCTGTTCGCTCAGGAGGTCTGGCGCGCGACGAGGAAACCGCATACCCGTGAGCGTACAGGTCGATTGCCGCCGCGCCGAACGGGCTACGGGGAGGCGACCGGACCGGGCTCGGTTGGTGCGTCGTCCGGCGTCGTGCCCGGCTCCTGGGTCCAGAACCTGACGCCGCGGCGTCGGCGGCGAGCATCGTAGGGTATCGATGGGTACTCGGCGGCGAACCGGCGTGCCTCGACGGCGTGGAAGGCGATGTAGAGCAGCCCATACGCGACGAACGCGATGCTCGACACGACCACCAGCGCGACCAGCGCGAACACCGCCGTCACCCAGTGTCGCGTGTAGTGGGAGACTCCCATGTACGGCAGCGCCTGAAGGAAGAAGCCGACAGCGAGAAGCGTCGTGCCCACCACCGCGAACGCGGCGTTGTGGGCGTACTCGGTCGGCGACCGCTGAAACCCGCGGTCGGCGGCCGGTTGCGAGTACGCGAACAGGCCTGACCCCAGCGCCAGGGCGCCGACCAGGGCGCACACGAGTCCGAGAACGGTGACCACGGGCGGACTGTATCGCGGCGCTGAACCGCGTGCGAGCAGGCGCTAGCTTGACTTCTTCTTGGGACGTGGTTAGCCTCGGCACGCAAGAAGGCTCCATATCTACAAGGGGGAAGTATGCGCACGAAGGCGTTCATCGCCACCGTGGTATCTGTTGTGGTCATTGGGGGTGTGAGTGTCAGTTCTGCGTCGGCCGGTGAGATCACCGGGAACGGCAAGCCGACGGCCGGGCCGACCCACGCGAACTCGATCTGTGTGTTCTCCGGGCAGAACGACGATCCCACTGCGCCATTGAGCCTCGATCTGACAATCGCGCCGAACGGACCCGGCGGCAAGTCGCAGTCATTCGGGCAGGACGTGAAGATCGGTCTGAATCCACGCGCGTTCAATCCTGGCGACGCGTGCCGTGGTGGGAGCAACTAGACGGTAGACCAGTTGCTGGTCAGCTGATGAGGCCAGGAGCCCCGCCGTCTGGCGGGGCTCCTGGCGTTTCAGGGAGAAAACACGTGCGTACGTGCAGGAGTCTCGTGAGGCGGGGGCGGCTGGGATCGAACCAGCGACCTTGAGCTTAGAAGGCTCCTGCTCTATCCACTGAGCTACGCCCCCGGGCGTTGATAGGCGCCTCGATAGTACGCCATGCGCAGGCCGCCACTACGAGTCCGGAGGCCGCCGCTCGGGGAAGTGCGGCAGGCCGTCGTCGGGCACCTGCTCCCAGGTTGCCGCGTAGGCGACGAACTGCCGATAGGACGGCCGCACGCCGGGGTCGGCGTCAAGCGCGCCGAAGCGCACGCTCCACACGCTGGGATCGCTCGGGCTTCGGCTGAAGAGTGACGAGCCGCACTCCGAGCAGAACAGCTTGTGGAAGCTGCCTCCGCCCGGGTCGTAGGCCTTCAGCAGTTCCTCGCCGGAGATGAAACGCAGCGAGTCGCCTTCGAACCTGGCCTGCACCGACGCGGCGGTGCCGGTTCTGCGCTGGCAACGGGTGCAGTGGCAGTAGCTGGCGTTCCCCAGCCCGGAGCCGATCTCGAACTGGATGGCGCCGCAGAGGCAGCGCCCGGTGACTGGTGTGGGTGTCATGGGCAAAGGGTACCCGCCATTCCTGGCGACTACCGTTCCGGCATGATCTCGATCGACGCAGCCGTATGGCCGGCCGATGGCCAGGTCGTGCACGAGCTGTTCCAGGAGTACGCCCAGTCGCTCGGGTTCGACCTCTGCTTCCAGGGCTTCGACGTCGAGCTGGCGACGCTGCCCGGCCGCTACTCCCCGCCCTCCGGCCGGCTGCTGCTGGCGCGGCTGGACGGCCTGCCGGTGGGATGCGTCGCGCTGCGCGACCTGGACGATGGCGGAATCTGCGAGATGAAGCGGCTGTACGTCCGCCCGGAGGCGCGAAGCGCGGGCGCGGGAACGCTGCTGACCGATGCCATCATCGCCGAGGCCCGCGCGGCGGGCTACGCCCGCATGCGGCTGGACACGATCGCGCCGATCATGGAGCGCGCCGTCTCGCTGTACCGCCGCCGCGGCTTCGTCGAGATCCCCGCCTACGCCGAGAATCCGATCGAGGGCGCGCTCTATCTCGAGCTCAGCCTCTGATGATGCTCAGGGCGCCAGCAGCTGCGACGACCAGCTGCCGTCCGCGGAGCGGGTGTGGCGCCGCCGGTCGTGCAGGCGGTGGTCGCCGTGCTGCCAGAACTCGATCGCGACCGGCACCAGCAGGTATCCGCCCCAGTGCGGAGGGCGGGTCACATCGCCATCCGCAAAGCGTTGTCGCGCCGCTTCGAAGCGGGCCAGCAACGCCTCGCGCGACTCGATCACCCGGCTCTGGTCGCTCGCCCAGGCGCCCAGCCGGCTCTCGTACGGGCGGGTGGCGAAGTAGCCGTCCGAATCGGCGTCGCCCAGCGGCGAGACCGGGCCCTCGACTCGCACCTGCCGGCCCAGCGGCTGCCAGTGGAACAGCAGCGCCGCATGCGGGTTCGCCCGAAGCTCGTCAGCCTTGCGGCTGCCGCGGTTGGTGTAGAAGCGGAATCCGTGCAGATCGGCCCCCCGCAGCAGCACCATCCGTGCCGACGGCCGTCCGTCCGCGGAAGCCGTCGCGAGCGTCATCGCATCCGGCTGGTTGATGCCCTTCGCCTCGGCTGCCGCCAGCCACTCCAGGAACAGCGCGATCGGATCGCTCTCGGTCACGCTGCGGATTGTCGCTCAGGCCACGGTCAGCTTCGCGACCATGCCCAGCTGGCGGTGGCCGGGCAGCGAACAGAACAAGTTGTAGACGCCCGGCTTGAGCGACAGCACGAGCGTCTTCTGGCCGCCGCTGGCGATGCGGCCGGTGAAGCCATACTGGACGCCCAGCCGGCGGACGGCGAGGTTGTGGTCGTCCTGGCCGAAGTTGTGGACGTACAGCTCGATCCGGCCGTGCGGCGCCTTGAGACGTCCCAGCCCCACCGACCACTCACGTTCTGACACACCCACCGCGGTGGTGGTCGTGGTGCTGGCGCCGCTCCAGGCGGGTGCGACCAGCACGGCCACGCAGAGCACTCCGGCGATGGCGACGAGACCCCTCATGCTGAGAGATATCGGCCCGGCCGTTCGTGTCCGGCATCCCCCGATCGGCCGTATGCTCCCGACGTGATCATGCGATGGCACTCCATGGCGCCGTTGGCGCGTGACCTGATCCGGCTGGCGCTGGCGGTGGCTGTCACCGGGCTGGTGCTGGGCGGCGCGTATCTTGCGATCCGGGCACCGGGATCGGGCTCGGCCGTGGTGGTCGATCCACCGCGCGCGCCGGTGCGGGCCGCGATCACGGCCCGGATCGGTCTCGGCCGCAGTCATGTCGTGCTGGCGGGAGGCGGGGCGGGGGTGTTCTTCGTGCGGCGGCTGAAGCATGGACCGCCGGGAACGATCACGCGCGTGGACACGGAGGTGGCGAAACTCGGCACCACCCGGCGCCTCGACGTCGCGCCGCTCGGCCTGGGCGTCGGCAAGGATGCAGTGTGGGTGCTGGGCGGCAACCGCACCGGTAACTCCACCACGCTGCTGGAGATCGATCCCACGACGCTGCGGGTGACGAAGCGGATGGTGTTTCCGATGGCATCCTCGTGCGCGACCCACGCGTTCGCCTCATGCAACCCGGCGGTCGTCCCCGGCGGCGTTTGGGTGCCGCTGGTCGATCGCATCGTCCACGTCACATCAGACGGCTCGATGCGAAGCGTGCCGCTGAACGGTCACGTCTGGGCCGTTACGCCCGCCGGGCGCACGTTGTGGGCGCTGGCCGAAACCGCCCTTTACCGGATCGACAACGCCGGCGTCCGCCAGCGGATCTCGCTCCGCGATGCCTTCGGCCCCGGCCTGCACTCCAACAACGTCGTCGCCTCCAAGAGCGCCGTGTGGATCTCGAGCTTCCCAACCGAACGCGCCGACCTCGGCATCAACCGGCTGACGATGGTCGATCCACGGAGCGGCGCGAGCAAGGTCCTCCGCACGCTGCCCTACCCCGGCGGCGGCTCACTGGCGCTGCTTTCCGGTGGGTTGTGGGTCGACCGCTTCGACGGCCAGGGGGAGCTCGACCGGCTCGATTCTCGCAACGGCAGCATCACCGGCCCGATCGTCGTCATTCCAGGCGACGTCACCTGGATCGTCACGCGGCAAAACGAGCTGTGGGTCACGATCTACAAGGCCTCCGGCCACCGCCGCGAGCTCGAACGGATCACGCTCATCCCCACCGGCTGACGCTTCCGGCGGCACCGAACTCGACCGCCAAACCGCCACGATTCGGTCACAAACCTTTCACGCCGGTCCGGGGAGTGTTTGACTCCAATAATCGGCCCCGGAAGGCGATCGGCTCAACCACGCCGAGAACCTGCAACGATTCGGTCACAAACCTGTCACGCCGGTCCGGGGGGTGTTTGACTCCAATAATTGGGTGGCGTTTGGTACAAGCTGTCTGGGGATTTATCGCAGGACTCGGCTGACCCGGTAGCCTTGGGGGATGAGGATCGGGATCATCGCCCCTGCCTGGTTCGCGGTTCCTCCCGTGCGCTACGGCGGCATCGAGTGGGTGGTGTCGATCCTGGCCGACGGCCTGGTCGAGCAGGGCCACGACGTCACGCTGTTCGCCGCGGGGGATTCGCAAACTCGTGCCCGCCTGGTGACCAGCTACGACGAGCCGCCCAGCATGCGGATCGGGCTCTCCATGCCGGATCTGCACCACGCGCTGACCTGCTACTCGCGGGCCGGCGATTTCGATGTCGTCAACGATCACTCCGGGCCGCTCGGGGCGGCGCTCGGCGGGGCCGTCCGGTCGCCCGTGTGTCACACCGTGCACGGGCCGCTGACCGGCGAGTCCGGGGACGTCTACTCGCTGATCGGGTCCGTCAGCCAGTCCGTGGGCCTGATCTCGGTGTCCGACTCGCAGCGATCGCCGCTGCCCGAGCTCAACTGGCTGGCGACCTGCCACAACGCGATCGCGATGGACAGCTATCCGTTCCACCCCGACAACGACGGCTACCTGCTGTTCCTGGGCAGAATGTCGCCCGACAAGGGCGCGCACCACGCGGTCGCGCTCGCCCGCGAGACCGGCCTGCCGATGATCCTGGCCGGCAAGATGCAGGACGTCGAGGAGCGCCAGCACTTCGAGGCGCATGTCAAGCCGCATCTGGGCGGCAACATCGAGTACGTCGGCGAGGTGTCGCACGACGAGAAGGTGCGGCTGTTGCAGAACGCGCGGGCGACGGTGTTCCCGATCCAGTGGCCCGAGCCCTTCGGCCTTGTGATGGTCGAGTCGATGGCCTGTGGCACGCCGGTGGTTGCGACCCGCATGGGCGCCGTTCCCGAGGTGATCGAGCAGGGCCGAAGCGGCATCATCGTCGACTCGCCGGCCGAGCTGGCCGAGGCCGTGGAACAGGCGATCACGCTCGATCCGGCCGAGTGCCGGGCAAGCGCGATCGAGCGCTTCTCGCCGGAGCGGATGGTGGACGACTACGTCGCCGCCTACCACCGCCTGCTGGCCTGACTACGGCCGAACCACCAGCCACGCGCCGGCGGCGACCAGCAGGATGCCGGCAAGCCTGACCGGCGTCACGGATGCCCGCTCGACCCCGAACAGACCGAAGCGATCGATCACGACCGACGCCGACATCTGCCCGACCAGCGTGGCCGCCAGGATGCCGGACGCACCGAGCGCGCGCACGGTCACCAGCAGCGTCGAGACGAAGACCACGCCCAGCACGCCACCGATCAGGTAGTACCAGCGCACGCTGCCGAGGTCGATCTGGCCGTACCCGCCGGCGAAGGCAACGATCAGGGCTAGCGCGAGCGTGCCGACAGCGAACGAGACGAAGGCCGCCTGGAACGTGCCGATCGAGCGGCCCAGGTGGGAGTTGATGGGAGCCTGGGCGGCGATCACGGCGCTCGATGCGACGGTGAGGGCAAACGCAGCTCCACGATCCATTGCCATCAGTTCGTCGTCGCCGCGTGGCGCCCTGCCCTTGATGAGCGTCGGGGATTCGCGGACGCTCCCGCGATTAGGCGCGCAGTGGGCCGTGTGCGTCGCCCGCGATGCGAACGTCGCCCACTGCTCTGCGCGGTGATCGGCCCGCCCACATCACCGCGTAGGATGCCGGTGATGGACGAGCACGGCCCCGCCGGCGAGAGCAAGAAGGCGCGAGACAACCGCGAGTTGATCGAGCTGCTGAACGAGATCAGGGTTGCGATCCCGGGCGTTCAGGTGCTGTTCGCGTTCCTGT
>JAWVDZ010000367.1:0-10436 GCA_033856955.1 Gaiellales bacterium | reverse complement strand
CACCCCCCGCCCCAACACCACTCCGTCCGCGCCAGCGGCCGCCGCGGCCGCCACGACGGCGGCCGATCCGAACCCGCCGGCGGCCAGCAGCAGCCCCGGCACCGGCCCGCGCAGCTCCGCCAGCAGGTCGGTGTCCGGCCCCGCCCCGGTGCCGTCGCGCTCGATCGCCGTGACCAGGAAGTCTCGCACGCCGCACTCCACCAGCCGGCGGACGAACGCCGTTCCCGAGCTGCCGGTGTCCTCCAGCCAGGCAGCGGCGCGCACCGTTCCATCGCGCACGTCCGCCGCGACCGCCACGCGCGCCGTCTCGGCCGCCAGCGCGCCCACCGTGCGCGGGTCGCGGGCGGCCAGGGTTCCGACCAGCACTCGGGCGACGCCCAGCTCGAGCGCCGCCAGAACATCGTCGCGACTGCGGATGCCGCCTCCCACCTGCACCGCCATGCCACAGCCGTCGACCAGCCGCCGCAGGACGGCGGCGTGCGCGTCGGGCCGCCGTCCGTCGCGGGCGGCCGAGAGATCGATCACGTGCAGCAGGGTCGCGCCCTGCTCGGCGAACGCCGCCGCAACCCGCTCGGGGTCGCCCGAGTACTCGGTGGCGTGATCGTAGCTTCCCTGCCGCAGACGGACGACGCGTCCGTCCAGAAGGTCGATGGCCGGAATCGCGATCGCCGCCATCTCACTTCCCCGGTCGTATTAGCATGGTAACATGGTAGCAGGATGACTGATGAGTGGCGAAACCAGGGGTTTGACGAGCTCTGCGACGCCTTCCTCGAGCTGCGCAGCCGCGAGGAGGCGGCCGCGTTCCTGCGCGACATCTGCTCGCTGCACGAGCTCGAGGCGCTGGCCCACCGCTGGCAGGCGGCGCGGCTGCTGGACGCGGGCACGTCCTACGCCGCGGTCGCCACGCAGCTGCACGCCTCCACCGCGACGGTGACCCGCGTCGCCCACTGGCTGAAGCACGGCGAGGGCGGCTACCGGCTCGTGCTCGACCGGCTTGGGGGCAACCCGTGAGCCGGCCCTTCCGGCTGGCGCTGCCCTCCAAGGGCAGGATGCACGCACCTGCGGTCGCGCTCGCCCGCGACGCCGGCATCGAGGTCGAGGTGAACGGCCGCGCGCTCTACTCGCACTGCTCGCAGTGGGACATCGAGGTGCTGTTCGCTCGCTCCGACGACATCCCCACCTGGGTATCCGACGGTGCAGTCGAGGCGGCCGTGGCCGGCCGAAACCAGCTGGTCGAGGCCGGCTCGGAGGCGCTCGAGCTGCTGCCGCTAGGATTCGGGCGCTGCCGGCTCGAGCTGGCCGTCGCCAACGACTCGCCGGTACTCCGGCCCGCCGACCTGGCCGGCGGCAGGATCGCCACCGCCTATCCCGCCACCACCCGCGGCTTCTTCCACAAGGCCGGCATCGAGGTGCAGGTGGTGGCGATCCACGGCTCGGTCGAGCTGGCGCCGCGGCTGGACGCCGCCGAGGCCATCTGCGACCTCGTCTCCAGCGGCGAGACGCTGCGCTCGAACGGCCTGCGAGCGGTCGAGACGGTGCTCGAGTCCGAGGCCGTGCTGCTCGCCCGGCCGGGGCTGGACGAGGGCCGGCAGGCGATCGCGCGATCGCTGGCGACGGTGATGGAGAGCGTGGTCGCGGCCCGCGACAAGCGCTACCTGATGCTGAACTCGCCCGACGGCTCGCTCGAGACCGTGATCGGACTGCTGCCGGGGCTCGAGTCGCCGACCGTGCTGCCGCTGGCACGCTCCGGCATGCACGCCGTGCATGCCGTCGTCGACCGCCATCAGGTGGTCGAGCTGCTCGGCCCGCTGCGCGCCGCGGGCGCCTCCAGCATCCTCGTGCTTCCGATCGAGAACCTGGTGCCGTGACGCAGCGCCCGATGATCCGCGAGGATCTGGCCGACCTTGAGCGCTACCGGTGGCAGGAGGGCTGGGAGCAGCACATCCCGGCCGGCACGCCGGTGATCCGGCTCGACCAGAACACCCAGCCGCGGCCGCCCTCCTGGTATGCGGGCGCCGCCGCGTGGCTTGCGCGTGTGCCCGTCCACTCCTATCCCGACTCTCGCTACGGCGAGCTTCGCGAGGCGATCGCCGAGTACGCCGGCTTTCCGGCCGAACAGGTCGTGCCGACGGCCGGAGCAGACGAGGCGCTGATGCTGTGCGCCCTGCTGACGCTCGCTCCGGGCGACCGCGCCTACGCCCGCCCGCCCTTCTACGCGGTGTACACGAACGCCACCCGGCTGGCCGGCGGCGTGATGTCGGATGACGCCGAGGGCGCTCGGCTGACATGGGTCTGCTCACCCCACAACCCCACCGGCGAGGATGTCCCCGGCGATGTGCCGACACGCGGCGGCGGCCTGGTGGTGATCGACCAGGCCTATCTGGAGTTCGGCGGAAGCGACCTTTCCGGCCTCGTTCGCGAGCGCGATGACGTGGTCGTTGTGCGCACGCTCTCGAAGGCGTTCGCCCTGGCTGGCGCGCGGATCGGCTACCTGCTGGCGCCCCCCGCGCTGGCCGACAAGCTGGAGGCGATCCGCCCGCCCGGCAGCATCTCCGGCTTCTCGGTCGCGGTGGCGCTGCGCGCGCTGGCCGACCCGGCGGCCATGCGAGCCGATGTGGCCGAGACGGTGAGCGAGCGGGAACGGCTTCGGGCCGCGCTGCTCGAGCTCGGCTGGGACGTCAAGCCCTCGCACGCAAACTGCCTGTTCGCGGACCTGGGAGAGCCGGCAGCGCCGACGATCGCGCGGCTGCTGGCGTCCGGGATCGTGGTTCGCACCTTCGATGCGATGCCCAACTGCCTGCGCATCACGATCGGCTCGCGGATCGACAACGACCATGTGCTGGAGGCGCTGGGCCTGACCGGAACGCGGCCCGGCGAGCCGCCCGGGCACCGCACGGGCAGCGTCCAGCGCGCCACCCGGGAGACGCGGATCGAGGCCGAGTGGACGCTCGACGGAAGCGGCCAGAGCCGGATCACCACCGGCATCGGCTTCCTCGATCACATGCTGACCGCGCTCGCCTTCCACTCGCTCACGGATCTGCGGCTGACCTGTACGGGAGATCTCTGGGTGGACGAGCACCACACCGTCGAGGACGTCGCGATCGCGCTGGGACAGGCCCTGGACGGCGCGCTGGGAGATCGCGCCGGCATCATCCGCTACGGCGACGCACGGGCGCCGCTTGACGAGGCGCTCTGCCATGCCACCGTCGACCTCGGCGGGCGGGGGTTCAGCTCGGTGGTGCTGCCGCTTCGCGGCAACCGCGTCGGCGGCCTGCCAACCAGCCTGCTGCCCCACTTCTTCGACTCACTCTCACGAGAGGGACGGCTGGCGATCCACCTGGACGGCCACGGCGGCGACGATCACCACGTCGTCGAGGCCGCCTTCAAGGCGCTGGCGCTGGCCCTGCGGGAGGCGGTCTCCCGCGATCAGCGACGGGCGGGAGCTTTGCCCTCGACCAAGGGCGCGATGTGACACGGGTGACCCTGATCGACTACGGCGCCGGCAACCTTCGCTCACTGCGAGCGGCGTTCGAACGGCTCGGCGCCGCCGTCGAGACGACGTCGGACGCCGTCCGCGTGCGACGGGCGCGGATGCTGGTGCTGCCAGGGGTGGGAGCGGCCGGCCCGGCGATGGCCGCACTCACGGAGGGCGGGCTGGCCGAGGCGATCGGCGCCTCCACCGCGCCTCTGCTCGGCGTCTGCCTCGGCATGCAGCTCCTGTTCGAGCGCAGCCTGGAGGGCGACGTCGCCTGCCTCGGGCTGCTCGCCGGCAGCGTCGAGCCGATCACCTGGGCGCCGCAGGTGCCCCACATGGGCTGGAACGACGTCGAGCCGGCCGCCGATCACCCGCTGGCCTCGGCGCTGCCGGCCGTCTGCTACTTCGCCCACTCCTATGCCGTGTCGCCGGGTGGCGAGCGCCGGGTGGTCGTGGCCGAGACCGAGGTCGGCGGGCGGGCGGTGCCGTCGGTGGTCGCCGACGGCCGGGTGGCGGGCGTCCAGTTCCATCCCGAGAAGAGCGGCCCGGCCGGCAGGGCGCTGCTCCAGGAGTGGCTGCGTGCTGCGTAGGCGCATCATCCCCTGCCTCGACGTGCGGGATGGCCGGCTGGTGAAGGGCATCAACTTCGAGCAGCTGCGCGACCGCGGCGACCCCGTGGACGCGGCCGAGCGCTACGCGGCGGACGGCGCCGACGAGATCGTGTGGCTGAACATCTCGGCCGGAAACGAGAGCTGGCCGGCGCTGCTGCACGCGGTCGAGCGTGCGGCCGAGCGGGTGGACGTGCCGCTGTGCGTGGGCGGAGGCGTCTCGTCCGTCGCGCAGGCCCGCGAGCTGCTGCTGGCCGGCGCGGACAAGATCAGCGTCAACAGCGCCCCGCTCGATCGGCCGGAGCTGATCTCCGAGCTGGCCGCACGTTTCGGCAGCCAGTGCGTTGTGGTGGCGATCGACAGCGCCCGCGCCGGCGATCGCTGGCGCGTCTTCGCCGACGGCGGGCGGCGGGCGACCGGACGCGACACGCTGCAGTGGGCCGAGGAGTCGGTCGCGCGCGGCGCCGGCGAGCTGCTGATGACGAGCATCGACAGCGACGGCACCCTGGGCGGCTTCGACCTCGAGCTGCTGTCGGCGGTCTGCGATGCCGTCGCGGTGCCGGTGATCGCCTCGGGCGGGGCGGGCGGCGCCGGCGACATCGCGGCCGCGCTGCGGGCGGGCGCGGCCGCCGCCCTGGCGGCGTCCATCTTCCACGACGGCAGCCATGTGATCGCCCGGGTCAAGCGGGAGGTGGCGGCGTGCGGCCTGCCGATCAGAACCTGAGCCTGGCCGACGGCGAACTGGTTCCGTGCGTCGTCCAGGACGACGACAGCGGCGAGGTGCTGATGCTGGCCTGGGTGGACGACGAGGCGCTGCAGGCAACCCTCTCCACCGGCCTCGCGCACTTCCACTCGCGGTCACGCGACGAGCTGTGGCAGAAGGGTGCCACGTCGGGCAACACGATGGCGGTGCGGTCGCTGTCCTTCGACTGCGACCGCGACACGATCTTGATGACGGTGCGCCCGGCCGGCCCGGCCTGCCATACCGGCGACGAGACCTGCTTCGGGGCGCGCCGCTTCGACAAGCGGCCGGCGGTGCTCTCCCAGCTGCGGGAGGTGTTCGAGCAGCGCCGCGCCGAGGGCGGCGCCACCAGCTACGTGGCCGGGATGCTGACCGGTGAGCGCGAGGCGCCGCAGCGCAAGGTGGGGGAGGAAGCCGTCGAGGTGCTGCTGGCCGCGCCCGGCAGCCGCGAACTGGTGGCAGAGGTGGCCGACCTCTGGTTCCACACCATGCTTCTGCTGGCCCGCGACGGGCTCGATCCGCTGGCACCGCTGGAGGTGCTGCAACAGCGGCGCCGGGCAGATGGTTGATCCGTATTCCACCGCGGCGCAGGATCGGGCTCACGACACGCCGGCCGGCACTATCACTCTTGCCCAGGGCTTCCCCAGCCTGCGCTGCGAGTGCTCCCACCGGCCAGCGCGCCGTGTTCTCCGCCCTGCATCCACGCTGAACACGGATCAACCATCTACAGTCCCGACGTGTTCCGGCGGCTCATCGCACCGCTCGCAACGCTGCTCGTGGCGGCCGCCTGCTCGGGCGGTGGCTCGGCCAGCGGCGGTCACCCTGCCAGCAGCACGGCGCCGCCGGTGCCGAGCGCCGACACGCTGCCCCGCACCGGCACCGTCAAGCTGTCGGACGGCGTGATCTACACGGTGGTCGCGCCGGGAGCGACGCTCAAGCTCGACAACGTGACGCTGCGGATCGACAGCGTCGCGTGGCGACGGCACGTCAGCGTCGCCGCCGAGCCGCCCGGCACCCGCATCTACGCCGTGTTCACCGTCACTGTCGGTAACCGCAGCGGCGAGGACGCGACGCTGGGGCTGACGCAGATCTGGCTGCGCAACGAGGGCAACCGCCCGTTCCTGGCCGCCGGGCAGGCCGACGTGCCACACCCGCTGGTGAACGCCCCGCTGCCGGCCGGTGAGACGATCTCCGGCACGCTCGTGTTCCCGTTGCCCGCGAAACTGGCGGGCGGGCTGCTGGTCTACCGCCTGGGCGACCTGCCGGCCACCGCGAAGCACGTGGGTATCGCCCGCTACTAGTTGGTTGATGATGTCCCTCGACGAGTACCGCAAGAAGCGCGACCCGTCCCGCACACCGGAGCCGCCAGCCGCGAAGCGCAAGGGGGGCGGGAAGCAACCGGTGTTCGTCGTCCAGCGCCACGACGCCCGCCGCCTGCACTACGACCTGCGGCTCGAGATGGAGGGCACACTTGCCAGCTGGGCGCTCCCCAAGGGGCTGCCTCTGGAGCCGGGCGAGAAGTATCTGGCCGTGCACGTCGAGGATCATCCGATGGAGTACGCCGATTTCTCGGGCGTGATCCCCAAGGGCCAGTACGGCGCCGGCACGATGGAGATCTGGGATCGCGGCCGCTACGAGCTGGTGGAGCGCAAGAAGGACGGCGGTCTGACCGTGCGCCTGAACGGCAAGCGGCTGTCCGGCCTCTGGACGCTGGTGCCGGCAAGGCTGGGCGGTGAGGAGCGAAACTGGCTGCTGATCAAGAAGCACGACACCGGCGTGGAGTCCTCGGGCGTTGTCGCACCGGCCGGCTACGCGCCGATGCTGGCGACGGCCGCGGAGCGCCTGCCCACCCGGGGCGACTGGCGCTTCGAGGTGAAGCTGGACGGCTACCGCGCGATCGCGCGGCTGGAGGGCGGTGAGGCGTCGCTGGCCAGCCGCGGCGGCAACGATTTCGGCGGACGGTTCGCCGAGATCGCGCGCGCCCTGCCCCACGCCCTGCGCACCAGCGACTGCGTCGTGGACGGCGAGCTGTGCATGCTGGACGAGCGCGGCCGCCCCGACTTCGGCCTGATGCAGCGCGGCGAGGGATCGCCCGCCTACTACGTGTTCGACCTGCTCGAGCTGGAGCGACAGCCCTTGCTTGACCGGCCGCTCGAGCGGCGGCGCGAGCAGCTCGAGGCGCTGCTGGTCGCGGGCAACCCGCTGGTGCGGCTGTCGACCCAGTTCGGCGACGGAGCGGCGCTGATGAAGGCCGTGCGGGAGCAGGAACTGGAGGGAGTGGTCGCGAAGCGGGTGGGCTCGCCGTACCGGCCCGGCCGCCGAAGCGCGGACTGGGTGAAGGTGAAGACGCGCGAGGACGGCGAGTTCCTGATCGCGGGATACACGAAGGGAACGGGATCCCGCGAGGCGCTGGGAGCGCTGGTGCTGGCCGAGCCGACGGACGCCGGGCTGCGGTTCGCGGGCGGCGTGGGAAGCGGCCTCGATCAGCGCATGGTCGAGCGATTGCTGCGCGCTCTGGAGCCGCTGAGGGTGCCGAAGTCTCCGATCGACCCCGTGCCGAAGCTGCCCAAGACGCCGGCCCGGGACGTGCGCTGGGTCGAGCCGCGCCTTCGCTGCCGCGTCAAGTTCGCAGAGCGGACGCGCGACGGCCGGCTGCGTGCGCCGGTGTTCGTCGCACTGCTCGAGGACGATCCGCCGGAGTCGCCGTCACGCGTGACCCTGACCAACCCGGACAAGGTCTTCTTCCCCGCCGAGGGCATCACGAAGGGCGAGCTGTTCGCCTACTACCGGGCGGTGGCGCCGGTGGTGGTGCCCCATCTCAAGGACCGGCCGTTCACGATGCTTCGCTACCCGGACGGGATCGAGGGCAAGAGCTTCTTCCAGAAGGACGCGCCCGACCACATGCCGGACTGGGTCCGCACCTACCGCCACGAGGGCATCCGCTATGCGCTGGTCAACGACACAGACAGCCTGCTGTGGATGATCAACATGGGCTGCATCGACCTGCACCCCTGGCTGGCGCGCTGCGACCGGCCGGACCGGCCCGACCTCGTGATGTTCGACCTCGACCCGGCCGACGGCGTGCCCTACTCGGCGGTGGTCGAGGTCGCGCTGCTGGTGCGCGAGGCGCTGGATGCGCTGGGCCTGGAGAGCGTGCCCCGCACCAGCGGCGGCAAGGGCATGCACGTGCTGGTGCCGATCGAGCGGCGGCGCACGCACGACGAGGCGCGCGGCTTCGTGCACGCCGTCGCGAGGGCGCTCGCCCGCCGGCACCCCGAGCAGATCACGACCAAGTGGCGGCGGGCGGAGCGGCACGGTGTGCTGATCGATGCCAACCAGAACGGTCTCGGCCGCACGACCGCTGGCGCCTACTCGGTGCGGCCGCGGCCGGGCGCGACCGTGGCGACGCCGCTTCGGTGGGATGAGCTGACGCCGGATCTCGATCCCGCGTCATTCACGATGCAGGCGGTGATGGAGCGGGTCAGCCGGCTCGGCGATGTGGCCTCGGCGCTTCTCGGCCGGCGCCAGCGGCTGCCGTAGCTCAGACGCTCAGGCGCTCTTGGCCTTCTTCGCCGGCCGCTTCGCGGCGGGCTTGGCCTTTCCGGGTCCGCGCGCCTCGTCCAGGGAGGCCTGCAGCGCGGCAAGCAGGTCGGGAGCGGGAGCCTTCTCGGCGGTGACCACCTGCTTCACGCCCTCGCCGCTGCGCTTGGCCTCGATCACGCCCATCAGCCGTTCGCGGTACTGGTCGTGGTACTTGTCGACGTCGAACTCGCCCTTGTACTGGCCGATCAGCTGGGCGGCCATCTCGAGCTGGCGCTTGTCGACCTTGATGCCGTCGGGGGCGATGCCCTCTGAGGGGCGCACCTCGTCGGCGAAGAACATCTTCTCCAGCGTCAGCACGCCGTCGCGGACGCGAAGGCAGCCCAGGTTCTCGCGCTCGTGGAAGACGTAGGTGGCGACGGCCACCAGCTCTGCGTCCTCCATCGCGGCGACCAGCAGCGCATAGACCGGCTCGCCGGACTTGTCGGCGGGACCCAGGTAGTAGGTGCGCTCGAAGTAGATCGGGTCGATCTGGGACGCGGGCACGAAGTCGTGGATCGTGATCGTCTTGTAGCTCTCGGGCGCTGCCGCCTCGAAGTCCTCGTCGTGCAGATAGACGAACTCGTCCTCGTCCACCTGGTAGGCCTTCACGATCTCCTCGTTGGGCACCGTCTTGTCCTCGAGCTTGCAGATCTTCTGGTAGCCGATCCGCCCGCCGTCCTTCTCGTGGATCAGGTTGAACTTCAGATTCTGTTCGCTGACGGCGGCGTACATGCGCACAGGGGCGTTCACCAGCCCGAAGCTGATGCTGCCCGTCCAGACCGCTCGTGGTTTCGCCGCTGCCATGTCACCTACACCATAGGGGGGAGAACCGAGTTCTGGCAAGCGAGTCCGAATCCTGCATAGACCGGTGCCGAACCATCGACGCCGCCCGTGATAGGGGTCAGACCCCTCAGGCGGCTGCGGGGAGAGATTTGTGACGCGCGCGTGACCAAGTGTTTCGAATCCTTGGCGATTGCTGATGGCGGATGCGATGAGGGGTCTGACCCCGACAGCGTCTCCCCCATGCTCGTGAGCTTCGACTTCGCCGCCGTTGGTCTGAGCCGGGAAGGAGACCCCGCGCCCCGGGGCAGACCCCTCACCCATCCGATACCACCGTGCCGCGCGCGGCAAACGGCAATCAGACGTCGCGGGCGAGCAGATCGTCCACCGACTCGCGCCGCTGCACCAGCCGCGCCTCGCCGTCGGCGACCATCACCGCCGCCGGCCGCGGCAGCAGGTTGTAGTTCGAGGCCATGCTGGCCGCGTAGGCGCCCGTCACCGGCACCGCCAGCACGTCGCCCGGGTGCAGCTCGGGCAGATCCACGCGCTCGATCAACACGTCGCCAGACTCGCAGTGCTTGCCGGCGATCGCGTAGCCGACCACACGCTCGGCGTCGGGCCGGTCGCAGACGACGGCGCCGTAGCGGGCGCCATAGAGCGCGGGGCGCGGATTGTCCGACATGCCGCCGTCGACGGCGGCGTAGATCGTGCCGTCGCCGCTCTGCTTGATCGAGCCGACCGTGTAGAGCGTGGTGCCGGCGGGACCGACGATCGAGCGGCCGGGCTCCAGCAGCAGCTCGGGCATCGGCAGGCCGTGGGCGATCAATCGGTCGGTGAGGTGCGAGCAGACCGCTTCCACGGCCGTCTCGATCTCGAGCTCGACATCCCCCTCGGCATGGGCGACGCCCAGCCCTCCCCCCAGGTTGAGCACCGCGAGCCCGCCCAGGCCGTGCTCCTCGATCAGCTCCACCAGCCAGTCGACGGCGCGGTGATACGTGCTCAGCTCGTTGATCTGCGACCCCAGATGGACGTGGAGCCCGGCCGGCTGAACGTGCAGCAGCGTGCCGGCGTGATCGAGCGCGTCGAGCGCATCCGGCGCCGAGAAGCCGAACTTGGAGCCGTGGTGTCCGGTCATGATCTTGCGATGCGTGTCGGCCTCGATGCCCGGGGTGACACGTATCAGCACCCGCTGGACTCGCCCAGCCTCGGCCGCCAGCGCGTCGATCTGGTCGAGCTCATGGTGGTGGTC
>JAWVDZ010000366.1:0-2913 GCA_033856955.1 Gaiellales bacterium | reverse complement strand
TGATAACCGGAGCGAGCATGGCAGCCCGTCCCAGCGCCCGGGCGGCGGTGGCGTAGCCACCACGCTGAGCGGCCGACCGCGCCGCCCGCTCCATCTCGTCCGCCACCGACGCGTCCGGCTCGACGGCCGCCGAAGCGCGGTGCCACGCCCGCTCCTCGGCGCGATCGTCCTCCACCATCGCAGCCGCAACGGCCGAATGCGCCGATCGCACCTCTGCCGCCGACGCCAGGTGGTAGACGGCTGAGCCGACCAGCGGGTGCCGGAACTCGAACCGGCCGGGCGAGAGGTCGACCAGTCCGGCGGCCTCGGCCGGCTCGAGCGCCTCCGGTAGCAGCCCCTCCGCCGCCAGCGCACGCGCCAGCAGCAGCATGTCGGTGCCCCCCGCGGCCGCCGCCACCAGCATCGCCCGGCGGGTCGGCGAGGGCAGCGCCGCCAAGCGCTGTCCGAACACATGGCGCGCCCACCCGCTGGCGGGCACCGGCTGGGGAAGCGCCTCGGCCCCCGAGCGCTGGTCGTCGGTCAGTGCTCCGGCCAGTTCCAGCAGGGCGAGCGGGTTGCCGGCCGTCAGCTCCGCGAGCCGATCGGCGACGGCGGTCACGGTGGCGCCTGACCGCCGCGCCAGCTCGGCCGCGTCCCCGGCGGCAAGGCCGTGCAGCCGAAGCACGTCGAGTCCCCGGCAGTCGAAGGCACCCGGCCCCTCGCGGACGCCGATCAGCAGGGCGACACCCTCGGAGTGGATGTGGTGCCCGACAAACGCGAGCACGCTGGCCGACGCACGATCGAGCCACTGGGCGTCGTCCACGACCGCCAGGATCGGCTGCTCGTCGGCGGCCGCCGCCAGCAGATCGAGGGAGGCAACGCACACCGTCAGCGGATCGCCGCCCACCGGCGGGCCGATCGCGAGCGCGCTCTCGAGCGCCGAGCGCTGCGCGTCGGGCAGCGACGCGAGATGCCCGGCCAGCGGGCGCAGCACGTCGCCCAGCGCGGCGAACGCCAGCTCGCCCTCGGACTCGAACCCGCGCGCCCGCAGCACCCGCATGCCCGAGCCGCTCTCGGCCGCGTGGTCGAGCAGCGCGCTCTTGCCAATGCCGGGCTCACCGAGCACGATCAGCGCTCGGCTGTCTCCCCGCCGGGCGTCGTCGAGCAGCTCGTCGATCCGGCCACACGGTTCGGATCTCCCCAGAAGCACGCGCCGATCGTACAGCGTTGGGATCCTGCGGATGCGAACCGGCCAGGGCCGGTCGTGCCCGTCTTCAGCCGGGCTGCTGAAGCGAGGGCATGTAGCTCTCCTGCTCCAGCCAGTGGCCGCCGTCGATCGTGAAGTTCGCGCCGGTCACGTAGGAGCCGAACTGCGAGCAGACCGCGGTCGTCCACCAGGCGATCTCCTCGACCGTCGCCAGCCGTCCCGCGGGCACGGTTCGCTCGACCCGGGCGCGATCCTCCGGCGCCTGCCACAGCGCCTGGCCCGCGCCCACGGTGTCGGTCGGCCCCGGGCAGATCGTGTTCAGCCGGATGCCGTGCGGCGCCCACTCCACGGCCAGCGTCTTGGTCATCGCCAGCAGGCCGGCCTTGGCCGCGGCCGAGTGCACCGTGCCGGGCCCGCCCGTCCAGGCATAGCTCGCGATCACCGACAGGATCGCTCCGCCGCCGCCCTGGGCGATCATCTGGCGGCCGGCCGCTCGCGTGCACAGGAAGCCGCCGTCGAGCACGATCGAGACCACCGCCCGCCAGCCGTTTGGCGACAGGTCCTCGCCGCGGACGACGAAGTTCCCGGCGGCGTTGTTGATCAGCACGTCCACGCGGCCGAACCGCCCGACCGCTGCGGCCACCATCGCCTCGACCTGATCGGGGTCGCGCACGTCGGTCGGCTGGGCCGCCGCCGCACCGCCCGCCGACTCGATCATCGCCGCCGTCTCCTCCAGCGGCTCGGGCCGCCGGCCGGCCACCAGCACGGACGCTCCCAGACGCGCGAACTCCTGAGCCATGGCGCGACCCATGCCGCTGCCGCCACCGGTGACCACGGCCACCTTGCCGTCATAACAGCCGTCAACCAGCATCGCTGCCTCCTTCGGCGGGGATCACGCGCGCGTCGAGTCCGAGCGCGCCGTGGGGGGTTACCAGCAGTGGGTTGATCTCGATCTCGGCGATGTCGGGACGAGTGGCGGCCAGCTGCGACAGCGCGACCGCCGCGCCGGCGGCCGCGGCCACGTCGAGCGGTGGCCGCCCGCGTGCTCCCTCGAGCAGCGCCGCGCCTCGCAGCGATCGCAGCAGCCGCTCCGCTTCCTCCTGATCGAGCGGCGCCAGCCCGACCGCGATGTCCTCGAGCAGCTCGGCGTAGATGCCGCCCAGGCCGACCACCGCCACCGGGCCGAAACGGGCGTCTCGGCGGGCGCCGACGATCAGCTCGACACCCTCCGACAGCGGCGCCATCGCCTCGATCGAACACTCCGGGGGCACCAGCCGCTGCTGCATGTCGCCCCACTCCCAGGCCAGCGCCTCGGCGTCGGCGATGCCCACCTTGACACCACCGGCGTCCGACTTGTGCAGCAGTCCGAGCGCCTTCAGCACCACCGGAGAGCCGACCTCCTCGGCGGCCTCCAGCGCCTCCTGCTCATCGGTCACCCGCCGAGCGGCGACGAACGGCACGCCGGCCGCCGCCAGCAGGTCGCGCGATCCGAAGTACGAGTCGTCGATCGGCTCCGGTGCCGGCGGAGGCAACGGCGCCGGTGGGCGGGCGGCAGACATCTCCCGCAGCGCGGCCAGCACGGCGACCGCGGCCTCGATCGTCGCGTAGACGGGGACGCCGCCCTCGCGCAGCGCCAGGTTTGGCGGCGCTTGGTGGTACATCGACTGCGCGACCAGCGGCCGGCCGCTCTGGGCGACGGCCCGCGCGATCTCGCGACCGACCTCGGT
>JAWVDZ010000365.1:0-4096 GCA_033856955.1 Gaiellales bacterium | reverse complement strand
GATCAGCAGCAGCCGTGCTTCGCTCGACGACGTCGGCGCTGCGGTCGGTACCGTGCACGCGGCGGCCGAACAGGCAGGCAAGGCACCCGGCGCCGTGCGGTGTGTCGTGCGCGGCGTGACCGTGCTGCAGGAGGCCCCGATCGACGGCGCGGACCGCCGGCCACTGTCCGGATCGCTCGACCAGATCCGCGACGACCTCGGCGTCTACGCGGCCGCTGGGGTCGACGAGGTGTTCCTCGACCTCAACTTCGACTCCGAGCGGGTCGGCCGCCCGTCCGCCGACCCGGCCGTAGGCATGGGGCTTGCCACCCAGCTCCTCCCGCTGGGTGCCGAGACGTTCTGACCCACGTGCGGTTCAGCCGTTCGCTAACTGCGAGTCGGCGATCTTGAGGATCCCGTCCTGCCGGACCAGCCGGAAGGACCTGCGCTCGTTGCTCGGTTGGCCGTTGACCGTGTAGGTCAGGTCCGCGTAGACGAGGCCGCCGCTCACGGACTCGTTTCCGACCGACACCGAATCGATGCCCTTCCAGAACTGCTCGTACGTCCCGCGGCCACCGGCCGGTCCGCTCTGGTATTGAGGCGTCAGCAGCGTCCAGGCCGTGTTGGTGTCATCGGGCAGCAGTGCGTAGTAGTCGCGGACCGCGGCGGTGAGCTCAGCCGGCGTCGGCGAGGTCGCTGATGTTTCCGACGGCTGCGACGACTCGCTCGGCTGCGACGACTCCGAGGTCGGGCTCGGCGGTGACGAGGTCTCCCGCGCGGACGCGGTGGGTGCCGAGTTGCTCGCGCTGGCGCTCCGGGACACGGCCGACTCCTGGGGGCGGCTGGGCGAGGTGCCGGCGTCGGGGGTCCCGCTGCCACCGTCGCCGAGCAGCTGCGTGGCGAGCACGGCGCCGAGCCCGAGCAGCAGCACCAGCGCCGCCACGCCGATCGCGGTGAACCGCCGGCGGCGCGGCTCCCGCGGAGAACCGACCGGCACGAAGGGGGCGGGCGGCCGGCGCGCCCCGACCGCAGGCAGCGTCACCGTGGTCGTCGGCGGCGGCGGCGAGGGCGGCCCGGGAGCGATCCGCTCGGTCGGCGCCATCGCGGCCGACGGGTTCGGCACAGTGGCTTGCAGCGCGCGGAGGGTGTCGGCCACCTCCTGCATCGACGGCCGCTGCTCCGGCTGGACGGACAGCATCCGCTGCAGCAGGGGCGTCAGCTGCCCACTCCGCCGCGGCGGCACGATCTGCCCCGAGGCGACGCGATGCAGCATCGCCATCGGGTTCTCCTCGGTGCCGAAGGGCGGATCGCCCTCCAGCGCCGCGTACAGCGTCGAGCCCAGCGAGAAGACGTCCGACGCGGCGCCGGACTCGATACCGCGGGCGACCTCGGGTGCCAGGAAGGCCGGCGTTCCGGTGACCATGCCGGTCGAGGTGAGGGCGACGTCGCCGACGGCGTGCGAGATGCCGAAGTCGGTGATCTTGGCCGCACCCTCCTCGTCGATCAGGACGTTGGCGGGCTTGACGTCGCGATGGACGATTCCCGCCTGGTGCGCCGCAGCCAGCGCGGCCGCCACCTGACTGCCGATCCGGGCGATCTCGGCGGCGGTCAGCACGCCGCGATCCTTGACCAGCGCCTGCAGGCTCTTGGACGGCAGGTACTGCATGATCAGGCACGGCTGACCCTCGAAGTCGACCACGTCGTAGACCGGCACGGCGTGCGGATGGTGCAGGCGCGCGGTGATTCGCGCCTCGCGCATCGCGCGGTCCCCGGCCAGCTTGGCCTCGGCCGCGCTCAGCCCGGGCTGCGGGTGCAGTTGTTTGAGCGCAACCCGGCGGTGCAGGCGCTCATCCCACGCCTCCCAGACGCTGCCCATCCCGCCGGCGGCGATCTGTTCGACCAGCCGATAGCGGCCGGCTACGAGCACGTCGGGGCGCGGCAAGGCTGCTCCCTCTCCAGGTCGTCGAATCTTGGTCGGTCCTGGGTACCTACCCAACACCATCCGCGACCTGTCGCCGCCCCGGGCGGGCGCGCCATCGGCCAGCGCTCAGCGGTCGCGCCCGGACCGGTCAGGCGCCGTGTTCGAGCTTGTCGCCGGCCCACTCGACGTGGAACGAACCGTCGTTGTCGACCCGCCTGTAGGTGTGGGCGCCGAAGTTGTCGCGCAGCCCTTGGATGAGGGCGGCGGGCAGGCGATCACGGCGCAGCCCGTCGTAGTAGGCCAGCGAGGACGAGAACGCCGGCGTCGGGATGCCGGCGGTGGCCGCCTGCGCCACTACCCGCCGCCAGGCGTCGACGCCGCCGCGCACGGCATCGGCGAAGTACGGATCGACCAACAGGGTCGGCAGCGCCGCGTTCTCGTCGTAGGCCTCGCGGATCCGATTGAGGAAGCGCGCTCGGATGATGCAGCCGCCGCGCCAGATCGTGGCCATGGCGCCGCGGTCGATGTCCCACTCGTACTCGGCGCTGCCCGCCGCGATGTGGTCGAAGCCCTGCGCGTAGGCGACGACCTTCGAGGCGTAGAGCGCACGCCGGACGTCCTCGATGAACGCGTCGCGATCGGGGATCTCAAGCGGGTTGACGTCGGTACCAAACGCCTCCTGGGCCGGGCCGCGCTGCTCGGCATGACCGGACAGCGCCCGCGCGAACGTCGCCTCCGCGATACCGGTGATCGGCACGCCGAGATCGAGCGCGCTCTGCACCGTCCAGCGTCCGGTGCCCTTTTGCTCGGCCTGGTCAAGGACGATGTCGACGAACGCCTTGCCGGTCGCGGCGTCGGTCTGGGCCAGCACGTTCGCGGTGATCTCGATGAGGAAGGACTCGAGGTCGCCCTCGTTCCAGGTTCTGAAGATGTCGGCGATCTCGGCCGGTGAAGCGCCCAGACCCTGACGCAACAGGTCGTAGGCCTCGGCGATCAGCTGCATGTCGGCGTACTCGATGCCGTTGTGCACCATCTTGACGAAATGCCCCGCGCCGTCCGGCCCGACGTGCACGCAGCACGGAGTGCCGTCGACTTCGGCGGCGATCGACTCGAAGATCGGGCCGAGCTTGTCGTAGGAGTGCTTCGATCCGCCCGGCATGATCGACGGGCCGAGAAGCGCGCCCTCCTCGCCACCGGAGACGCCGCAGCCGACGAAGTGGATGCCTTTCTCGCTCAGCGCGGACTCGCGGCGGCGGGTGTCACCGAAGTGCGCGTTGCCGCAGTCAACGATGATGTCGCCGTCATCGAGCAGGGGCGCCAGCTCGTCGATCACGGCGTCGGTGGGCTGACCGGCCTTGACCATGACGATGATCGCGCGGGGCTTCTTCAGCGAGGCGACGAAGTCCTCGAGAGACTCTGATGGGACGAAGGTGCCTTCGTCCCCGTGCTGCTCGACCAGCGACTTGGTGCGTGTGTAGGTGCGGTTGTGCAGCGCCACGGTGTGCCCGTGCCGGGCGAGGTTGCGCGCCAGGTTGCGGCCCATGACCGCGAGGCCGGTGACGCCGATATCGGCGGTCGCGTCGATGCTCATGCCTCCAACGTAGTGCGGCCGGATTGCGAAGTTTCGGCGCTGCCGACTTATGTGTCGTGAGGAACGACAGGCCGCACCGGCTACGGTTCCGGCAGCACCGCTACGCCGCTGGGCGACGAGGACGTCAGTCGTGCGCCCGGAAGAACCGGTTGCTCTCGCTCGATGCCAACAGCACCACCACCGCCACGTCGATGAGCCCGACGACGATCCCGAGCACGCGGCTCAGCGTCGGGTCGGGCTGGCCGAAGCTCACCAGTGCGCCGAGGATGCCGAGACCGGCGATCACCCACGTCACGATGCGGGCCCACCTGGCTCCCCTGCGGACCTGGAACGCGAGGAACACGTAGAACACCAGGATGACGATCCCGGTCACCGCGGAGACCGCCAACGCGGTGTTCACCGTGGAGTCCGACGCGTGCGGTTGGTCCTTGAGGACGCGCTTCTCGAGGTCGTCCTTCGTCGCGAACAGCACGATGAGCGAGAGGACGCCGATCGCGCTGCGCAGCAGCATCAGCCGGACGGCGTTCTGGACGGCCCGCGGGGCCGCGCCCGGTTCCGGGCGGCCCCATCCCTCCGGCGCGCGGGGTGCCGGCGGCAGCTCGCCG
>JAWVDZ010000364.1:0-2976 GCA_033856955.1 Gaiellales bacterium | reverse complement strand
ACGAAGCCGTACTCGTACTGGATCGCGGTCTGGCCCTGAACCAGGTACACCCGCTGGTTGGTCGTGGTCAGATGCTGCGCGGGCGCCGTCAGCTCGAACAGGAACACCAGCACGTTGATCGCGATCAGCGCAAGGGTGACCACCGGCCGGCGGCGGGTGGGGATGTTGTCCCTGAGCGGGATCACCGCACGGGCTGGGCGGCGCGGGCGGCGGCGATTCGCTCCCGCGCCATCTGCTCGGCTGCGCGGTTGGGCGCCACGCCGGCGCTGCGCGCCCGCTCGAACACGTCGCGCAGCGTCTGCTCGATCCGCTCCACGCTGCGCTTCGCCCGGTCGGGGTCGTAGCCGTCGCCGATCAGCTCGTCGGCGATGTTGATCACGCCGCCGGAGTTGATGGCGAAGTCGGGTGCGTACACGATGCCTCGCCGCTTCAGCTCATCGCCCATCGACGCATCCGCCAGCTGGTTGTTGGCAGCGCCGGCGACGACCCGGCATCGCAGGCGGCCGATCGTCTCTGGCCGGATCACCGCGCCCAGCGCGCAGGGCGAGTAGACGTCGCACTCGACCTGATGGATCTCGTCCGCCGCCGCCACGGTCGCCCCCAGCTCGCGCAACGGCGCGACCTTGTCCTCGTGGATGTCCGCCACCGTCACCTCGGCGCCGGACGCCAGCAGGTGGCCGGCGACGGCGCCTCCCACGTGCCCTGCTCCCTGCACCGCCACCCGCACGCCGTCGAGGCCGCCGTCCGTGCCGGCCTCGGCGAGCGCGGCCCGGATACCGCAGACGACCCCCCAGGCGGTCATCGGCGACGGGTCGCCGGAGCCGCCTCGCTCCACCGGCAGGCCGGTGATGTACCGCGTCTGCGTCGCAACCTGCTCGGCGTCGTCGGTGGTCGTGCCGACATCCTCGGCGGCCAGGTAGCTGCCGCCCAGCCGCTCGATGAAGCGTCCCAGCGCCCGGAACTTCTCCGGTGTCTTGTCCAGGCGGGGATCGCCGACGACGACCGTCTTGCCGCCACCCAGGTCGAGGCCGGCCAGCGCGTTCTTGTACGTCATGCCCTCGGACAGCCGCAGCACGTCGGTCAGAGCCGCCTCGTCGCTGGGGTATGCCCACATCCGGATCCCGCCCAGCCCGGGTCCCAAGGTGGTGTCGTGGATCGCGATGATCGCTCGCAGGCCCGAGTCGCGGTCGTTGCAGACGACGATCTGCTCGTGGTCGGCGAAGAGGCGCACGGGGCGCGGAGTATAACGGCGCCGGAAAGGCCGGGAACCGCGAGCCGACCGCCGGCGTCTCAGGTGGCATGAGACGAATACTTGCGATCGCGATGCTGGTGGCCTGCACGGGCCTCGGCTGCGGCTCGGCGACCGGGGGCGGCGCGACGTCGGCACCGGACCGGCCGGTGTCGCATGAGGTGCCTCCCGGTTCGCAGCCGCCCGTGACCTCGGGCGGGGCGACGCTGGTGATTCCGCGGGCTGGTGACGACCGCGGCTCCCTCGTGCATCCGGTGCGGCTACGCGCCGGCGTGCGCGACGACGGCCGGGCGTGGGCCCGGGCGAGCTGGTGGGGCGGAATCCCGACCTGCTACGTGCTGAGGCCGGTCGGCATCCACCGCACGGGCCACGTGATCCGGCTCGAGCTGCGCGAGGGCTCGGACGCCCCGCCGGGCACCGCCTGCGCCGAGATCGCGATGCTGAAGGCGGCGCGCATCGACCTCGGGCCACTGCCGCCCGGCACTTACGTGGTTCGCGCGGGCGGGAAGCGCACCACCCTGACTGTTTAGTTCGCCTCGGCGGCCTGGGCGCGCCGCAGCTGGCCGGCGCTGGCGAGCGCGTCGCGCTTGGCGCGGCGATTCTGGATCACGAGGTTGAGGAACATCCCGCCCACCCCGACCAGGAAGATCAGCGAGCCGATCACGTTCACCTGTACGGGCACGCCGTTTCGCGACGCTCCGTAGATGTAGAGCGGAAACGTGATCTGGGCGCCGCTGTTGAACTGGGTGACGACGAAGTCGTCGATCGAGAGCGCGAAGGCGAGCGCCGCCGCGGCGCCGATGCCCGGCATGATCAGCGGCAGGGTGATCTTGCGGAAGGTCTTCCACTCATTGGCGAACAGGTCCATAGCCGCCTCCTCCAGTAGCCGGTCGAAGCCGTAGACGCGCGCCTTCACCGTCACGATCACGTAGCTGATGTTGAACATGATGTGCGCGATCAGGATCGTCCACATGCCGAGGCTGGGGGTGCCGAGCGCGATGAACAGCGTCAGCAGCGACGAGCCCATCACGATCTCAGGCGTGGCCATGGGCGTGAAGATGGCGAAGTTGGAGGCGCTGCGTCCGCGGAAGCTGTAGCGCGCCAGCGCAAGTGCCGCCAGCGTGCCGAGCGCCGTCGCGCCCAGGGTAGAGAGGAACGCGATCTTGAGTGAGAGTACGACCGCGTCCTGCAGGCCGGGGGCGCCGAACGGGTGCTTCCACGCGTCCAGCGAGAACTTGTGCCAGGTCAGGTTGAACTTGCCGGCCGGGCCGTTGAGCGAGAACAGGATGATGACCGAGATCGGGACGAACAGGTAGAGCAGCACCAGGCCGGCGAACACGTTCAGCGCGTGCCAGCGCACCTTGCGCCAGAACCCGCTGGGCGGCTTCCTGGGTGCGGCTGACTCGGCCGCGTCGGTTGCCACGGTGCCGGCGGCGGTCGCCATCAGACGGTGGTCACCTCCTCGGTGCCGAGTAGCTTGGCGTACACCGCGATGAACACCAGCATGATCGCCATCAGCGTGAACGAGAGCGCCGAGGCGGCCGGGTAGTCGTTGAAGATCAGGAACTTGCTCTGGATCACGTTGCCGATCATGCGCGTGTTGGGGTTGCCCAGGATCTCGGCGTTGATGTAATCACCGGTCGCGGGGATGAACGTGAGCAGCGTGCCGGCAAAGACTCCCGGCAGCGACATCGGCAGCGTCACCTTGAGGAACGAGCGCACCCGAT
>JAWVDZ010000363.1:0-2722 GCA_033856955.1 Gaiellales bacterium | reverse complement strand
GCTCGTTCCACCACCTCGGCCAAGATCGTGGTGGCGGGCGGCTTCGGCGTGGGCAAGACCACGTTCGTGGGCGCGGTCTCGGAGATCAGCCCGCTGCGCACGGAGGCCGTGATGACCTCCGCGTCGGCCGGGATCGATGACCTGAGCCATGTCGCGGACAAGACCACCACCACGGTGGCCATGGACTTCGGCCGTATCACGCTGGACGACGACCTGATCCTGTACCTGTTCGGTACGCCGGGTCAGGACCGTTTCTGGTTCATGTGGGACGACCTCGTGCGCGGTGCCATCGGCGCCGTGGTGCTGGTCGACACCCGCCGGCTGGCCGACTGCTTCCCGGCGGTCGACTACTTCGAGAACAGCGGCCTGCCGTTCGTCATCGCCCTCAACGGCTTCGACGGACACCAGCCCTACCGTCCGGAGGAGGTGCGCGAGGCCCTGCAGATCGGTCCCGACGCCCCGATCATCACCACGGACGCCCGGCACCGTGCCGAGGCGAAGAGCGCGTTGATCACGCTGGTGGAGCACGCGCTGCTCGCTCGCCTCAAGTAAGCATTCCAGTTTGCCAGTTGTGGCACGGACCGGCTGTGTCTTTTGACACGGCCGGTCCTTGTGTTCATAACGTTTCGACAGAGAATCGAACCGGCCATGAACACAAGCTGCGCCCGTACGGTTTCACAGAGCATTCATCACTGCACAATTTGCCACGGCTTTACCCTTATGCCCGTTTTACAGAGCGCGATTTCCGCACGTGGGAGTTCCTGCCCATCGTTTGTAGAGCACCCCCATGACGTGCTGGAATTCGTGGAACCCGACAGTAGTAACGGCCCCATCAGTGCCGTCGCCGAGAGGTTGTTGGTCGAGTGAGGAACACAAGGCGAGCAGAGCCGGGTCCCGCGGACCATCCGCGCGGCAACTTCACCCCGCCTGCGCGATACGGGACGACGGCCCCTGCCGGAGCGTCCGAGCCGGTCAGCGAGGCGCCGGGCGATCCGGGCAGCCGCTTTGCCATGCGCAACTGGCGGGTGGCCACACGCCTGAACGCCATCCTCCTCATCCCCGTGCTCGTCGCCCTCGTCTTCGGCGGCTTCCGGGTGCAGAGCTCGGTGCAGACCTGGCAGCTGGCAGATGACGCGGTCCGTACGGCGCAGGTGGTCCGCACCGCGGCCGCGTACGGCTTCGCACTCAACAACGAGCGCGACCTCTCCGTGGTTCCGCTGTTGCAGGGCGACACCAAGAGCAAGACGGTGACCCAGGTCCGCGCGGCGACCGACGCGGCCAAGGTGACCTTCGACAAGGCCGTCGCGCAGATGCCGAACACCGACAGCCTCCAGCGCCGTATCGCGACCGTCCGGGACGGCGAGAAGAAGCTGGCCCCGCTGCGGGCCGTCGCGTACACCAACAAGGTGTCCGGCGTGCAGACCGAAGAGGGCTACATCGCGGTCCAGCACCCGCTCATGGAGCTGGCCAACGAGCTCGGCTTCGGCACCACCAACATCGCCGCCTACGGCCGCACCCTCTACGCCATCTCGCTCACCCAGGCCGCCGAGTCGCTGACCCGCTCCATCGGCACGCACATCCTGGTCGAGGACCGCAGCAAGCTCGCCAAGGGTGAACTCACCACCCAGCTGACCTCCTTCGCCTCGTACGCCTATCTGCAGCAGATCGCGATCGAGGAGTACAAGGGCGGCGGCACCCCCGCCGACCTGCAGCGGCTGACGACCGAAGAGACCTCGGCCACGAAGAAGGGCACCGCGCAGGCCAAGCAGGCCGCCGAGCAGGCCGCCGCCGCGGGCCAGACCTTCGTCGCCCCGCCGAGCATCACGAACATGATCAAGCTCATAGCCTCCGGCGCCTCGCCCAGCGCGCTGAAGACACAGGGCGTCACCGCCGAGTCCTGGTTCGCCGCCTCGACCCTCGGCTTCGACGCCTACCGCAACATCCAGAAGGACCTGGCCGACTCGGCCTACAACGACTCGCAGGACATCGCGAACAGCGCCCGCACCGACGCCATCGTCAACTCGGCCGTCGTGCTGGTCGCGCTGATCATCGCCTTCATCGTGGCCGCCATGATGGCCCGCTCGATGAGCAACAGCATGCGCCGCCTGCGCAACGGCGCCTTCGAGGTCGCCGAGCAGCGCCTGCCCGCCCTGGTCGACCAGCTCTCGCGTACGGAGCCGGGCCGGGTCGACACCCGCATCCAGCCCATCCCGATCAACTCCCAGGACGAGATCGGCGAGGTCGCCCGCGCCTTCGACCAGGTGCACCGCGAGGCCGTCCGGCTCGCCGCCGAGCAGGCCCTGCTGCGGGGCAACGTCAACGCGATCTTCACCAACCTCTCGCGCCGTAACCAGGGCCTCATCCAGCGCCAGCTCACCCTGATCACCGAGCTGGAGAACAACGAGGCGGACCCGGACCAGCTCGAGAACCTCTTCAAGATGGACCACCTCGCCACCCGCATGCGGCGCAACGGCGAGAACCTCCTGGTCCTCGCCGGCGAGGAGCCCGGCCGCCGCTGGAACCAGCCGGTTCCGCTGGTCGACGTGCTCCGCGCGGCGGCCTCCGAGGTGGAGAGCTACGAGCGCATCGAGCTGGTCGGCATCCCGGAGACCGAGATCCACGGCACCGCCGTGACCGACATGGTCCACCTGCTGGCCGAGCTCCTGGAGAACGCCACCACCTTCTCCTCCCCGCAGACCAAGGTCCGGGTCACCGCGACCCG
>JAWVDZ010000362.1:0-5754 GCA_033856955.1 Gaiellales bacterium | reverse complement strand
CCAGGGATCGAGGAACGTCCGGATGCGATCCATCTGATAGGGCTGGCGCGCGATCGTGTAGGCCACGCCCAGTGCGCCCGCCAGCGCGACGCTGATGAACAGCCGAAGCGGCGTCCCCGCCACCAGCAGGATGCCGCACACCATCAGCGAGATCGCGATCGTCGTACCCAGGTCGGGCTGGGAGTGGATCAGCACCAGGACGACCACCACGACGGCGCCGACCGGATTGAACAGCTGTGTCAGCGTGCGCGGCGGCCGCTTGCGGGAGGCCAGCACCGCGGCGGCGAACACCAGCACGGCGCCCTTCGCGATCTCGGACGGCTGGATCGAGATCGGCCCGATGTAGATCCAGCGCTGGGCGCCGTTCAGCGTCACGCCGATGTGCGGGATCTTGACCGCCACCAGAAGCGTGATCGCGACCAGCAGGAACGGCGCCGCGAAGTAGCGCAGCCGGCGATAGTTGAACCGGGCCATCATCATCATCAGCAGGATGCCGGCGGCCGCGTAGATGCCCTGCTTGGCGAGCACGCCGACCGGATCGCGGCCGTTCACGACGGCGGTGCCGCTGGAGGCGCTGTAGACCATGATCAGCCCGAACGCGACCAGTCCCAGCGTGACCAGCAGCAGCAGGTGGTACTCGAGCTGCGGGCTCGACCGCGGCGCGCGGCGGCGCACCCGCTGGACGTCAGCGACCAACCGGCACCTCCGCCGCCAGCTCGGCGAACACCTCGCCGCGCTGCACGTAGTCGCGGAACTCGTCGAAGCTCGCACAGGCAGGCGAGAGCAGCACCGTGTCGCCCGCTCCGGCATCGGCAGCCGCGGCGGCAACCGCATCGGCCAGGTGGCGGTGGCTGCGGTACGTGACGCCGGCCGTGTCCAGCGCCGGCGCGATCGCCCCGGCGGCGTCGCCGGTCAGGTCGACCGAGACCACCGGCCCGGCGGCCACGGCGGCAGCCAGCGGCCCGAAGGAGCCGCCCTTCAGCGACCCGCCCAGGATCAGATGGACGCCGCGGCGAAACGCGGTCAGTGCCTTGATCGCCGCCTCCGGGTTGGTGGCCTTGGAGTCGTCCACGAAGCTGACGCCGCGGCGCTCGGCCACCAGCTGCAGCCGGTGGGGCGGCGGCACGAACTCGCGCAGCGCGCGGTCGCGTGCGTCGCGCGGCACGCCCACCGCCTCCGCGGCCACCGCCGCGGCGATCGAGTTCTCGAGATTATGGTCGCCACGTATACCGGCATGTTCCCAGTCCACCCGGTCGGACTGGGAGCGGTCGAACCAGATCCGGCGCCCCTCCCCTGGCAGCTCGGCGGCACGGAGCAGCGGGTCGTCGCCGTTCAGCACGGCCACATCGTCGGTCGTCTGGTTCTCGAGGATGCGAAGCTTGCTCGCCCGGTAGCGCTCAATCGTGCCGTGCCGGTCGAGGTGATCGGGCGTCACGTTCAGCACCACCGCAACCCGGCAGCGGAGGGTGTCGATGTCCTCCAGCTGGAAGCTGGAGAGCTCGCACACCACCCAGGCGTCGTCGGCGATGCGACCGGGCAGCTCAGACAGCGCCCGCCCCACGTTGCCCGCCACCTCCACCTCGAGGCCGCCGGCGCGCAGCATCGCCCCCACCAGCTCGGTGGTGGTCGTCTTGCCGTTGGTGCCGGTGATGCCGACGATCGGGTTTGCCAGCATCCGCGCCGCCAGCTCGACCTCGCTCCACACCGCAACGCCTTCCGCCCGCGCCCGCTCGACCAGCGGCACGCCGCCGGGCACTCCGGGACTCTTGATCAGTGCTGTCAACCCTGTCGTGGACACCTCCGCGCCTCCCACACGGTGTTCGATCCCAAGCGCGGAAAGCCTCGCCGTGTCCACGTCCGGCGCGTCGTCGACGGCGATCACCTCCGCCGACGGCCACATCCTGCGGATCGCCTCGCAGGCCGCGAGTCCCGATCGGCGCAGCCCGAGCACAACGAAGCGGTCACTCTCGCCGCTCACCGGAACTTGGAGTAGGCCAGGTAGTAGAGGACGAAGCCGCTGGCTCCGCAGATCGAGGCCAGGATCCAGAACCGGACGATGATCTTGTTCTCGGTCCACTCCAGCATCTCGAAGTGATGGTGGATGGGCGCCATCAGGAACACCCGCTTGCGGGTGGTCTTGAACCACAGCACCTGGATCGCCACCGACAGCGCCTCGACCACGAACACGCCGCCGATCAGCACCAGCAGGAACTCGGTCTTGGTGAACACCGCCATCGCAGCAAGCGCGCCGCCCAGCCCGAACGAACCGGTGTCGCCCATGAAGACATCGGCCGGGTAGGCGTTGTACCAGAGGAACCCGACGCAGCCCCCGACGATGGCGGCGCCCAGGATCGCGAGGTCGATGCGGCTGGAATCGCCCTCGGCGGTGAGGCCGTGCTTCGACAGGAACGCCACCACCATCATCGCCGTGTAGGTGAGCATCGCGATCGTCATCGTGCCCGCCGCCAGCCCGTCCAGGCCGTCGGTCAGGTTGACGGCATTCGCCCCCCCTGCGACCACCAGGAACAGCAGGCCATAGTAGAGCGGCCCCAGCTCGAGCCGCACATCGATCAGCGGCAGGTACACGTCGGTGGACAGGTGCTGGCGGTGCGCGACGTACCCCAGCGCCGCCGTCACGCCCAGCAGCAGCAGCATCTTCCAGCGACCGGACAGGCCCAGCGAGCGGCGGCGGGAGAGCTTGAACCAGTCGTCGATGAAGCCGATGCCGGCGCAGGCCAGGGCCACCCCGGCCACCGCCAGCGCCGGCGTCGTTCGCTTTGTCAGGATTGCGAACGTGAGCAGCGCGCAGGCGAGCAGGATCAGGCCGCCCATCGTGGGCGTGCCCTGCTTCGACATGTGGCCCGCCGGCCCATCCTCGCGGATGTGCTGTCCCAGCGAGCGGCGGTGCACGAAGGCGATGAACGCGGGTCCCGCGGCGATCGACAGCAGCATCGCGATCACGCCCGCCAGCAGCACCAGCTTCACGGCGCGATCGCCTCCACCACGGCCTCCAGCCCCATCGACCGGCTGCCCTTGACGAGCACCGCATCCCGCGGCTGCAGCAGGCCGGGCAGCGCCTCCAGCGCCTCATCCACGGTGGCGAACCAGAGCCCTTCGTAGCCGCGTGCCACCGGTCCGATGCCGATCACCAGCTCGATACCGAGCTCGCGGGCGAGATCGCCGATCTGGCGGTGAAAAGCCTCTGCCCCGGGGCCCAGCTCGGCCATGTCGCCCAGAACCGCCACCCGGCGCCGGTGATCGGCGGCATCCCTGAGGTGTACCAGCGCGGCCCGCATCGAGGTCGGGTTGGCGTTGTAGCAGTCGGCGATCAGCAGCCCACCGCCCGGCAGAGCGATCTCCTCGCCGCGCCAGCGCGAGAAGGTCACCGACCGCGCGCCCTCGGCGACGTCGTCCAGCGGCAGGCCGAGCACGTCGTACACGGCGACGGCGGCGGTCAGGTTGACGGCGTTGTGCTGCGACGTGAAGCTCACGGGCAGAGACATGGTTCGACCGCGAACCGCGATCTCCGCCTCGCCACCGGCACCCTCCCGCCGGAACGAGGCCAGCCTGACGTCGGCCGCGGGATCGCTTCCGAAGCTGATCACCGGACAGCGCAGCGCGGCCAGATGCGGTGCCAGCAGCGGCTCGCCGTACGGCACGATCGCGGCGCCGTCCGCGGGCAGCGCGGCCAGCAGCTCGGCCTTGGCGGTTGCCACCCGGCCCACGCTCCCGAGCAGCTCCAGGTGGACGGGGCCGACGCCGGTGATGACGCCGATCTCAGGCGCGGCGATGGCCGCGAGGTGGGCGATCTCGCCCATCCCCCGCATCGCCATCTCCACCACCGCCACCTCCGTGTCGCGCTCGATCCGCACCAGCGTCAGTGGCACGCCCAGCTCGTTGTTCTCGTTCTGGCGACTCGCCACCACGTTCACGTGCGGCTCGAGCAGCGAGCTCAGGATGTCCTTGGTGGACGTCTTTCCGGTGGAGCCGGTGATGCCGACCACCCGCGCCCGCGACCGCAGGCGCACCTCGCGAGCGACCACCGCCAGCGCGTCCAGCACGTCGTCCACCTCGATCCGTCCGCGACCGGAGGCGCCGCGGGGCACCAGCGCAGCCACAGCTCCCTTCTTCAGCGCCTCGTCCACGTGGGCGACACCGTCCGTGCGGGTTCCGCGCAGCGCGACGAACAGATCTCCCGGCTCAACCCGGCGGGAGTCGATCGTGATCCCCTCCACGGCCGCCTCGACGTCGCCGCTGCCACCCGTCAGCGCGACGATCTCCGAGCTGTCGATCGCGATCATGTCTCCGCCAGCATGGCCGTCAGCGCCTCGCGCGCAACCGTGCGATCGTCGAACGGCAGCGTCCGGTCGGCGAACTGCTGGCCCTGCTCGTGCCCCTTGCCGGCGATCACGACCACGTCTCCGCTGCGCGCGGCCGCCACCGCCAGCTCGATCGCGCGGCGGCGGTCGAGCTCGACCTCCATCTCGATGCCGGCCGTGATCTCGGCCACGATCGCGGCCGGATCCTCATTGCGCGGGTTGTCCGTGGTGACGATTGCCCGGTCGGCGAGCCGGCGGGCGACGGCGCCCATCAACGGGCGCTTGCCACGATCGCGGTCGCCGCCGCAGCCGAACACGCATATCACGCTGCCGCTCGTGATCGCGCGCGCCGCCTGCAGCACGTTCTCGAGCGAGTCCGGCGTGTGGGCGTAGTCCACCAGGACGGCGAACGGCTGGCCGGCGTCGACCGGCTCGAACCGCCCCGGCACTCCGGCCAGCGACGCGATGCCTGCCCGCACCGCCTCGTGAGGCAACTCGAGCAGCTCGCCGATCGCCACCACGCACAGCACGTTCTCGACGTTGAACAGGCCGCGCAGCTTCACGTCCAGCGGCAGCAGCCCGCGCGGCGTGCGCGCGATCAGCGCAATCGCGCCGCCGGCTGCCAGCTCGAGCGCGTGTGGGCGCACGTCCGCAACCTCGCCCGCGGCGGCGTAGGTCAGCACCGTTCCCGGCAGCTCGCCGGCCAGCCGCCGCCCGTAGTCGTCGCCGACGTTGATCGCGGACGGCCAGCCGCCGTCCTCGAACAGCCGCCGCTTGGCGACGTAGTAGTCCTCCATTGTGGGATGGAAGTCGAGGTGATCCTGGGTCAGGTTGGTGAAGGCCGCGGCCGCAAAGCGCGTGCCCTCGACCCGGCCCAGGGCGAGCGCGTGCGACGACACCTCCATCGCGCAGCTTCGGTCGCCCTCGTCCAGCATGCGGCGAAACAGCGCCTGCAGATCGATGCTCTCGGGCGTGGTGTGCTTGACCTCCACGGCCTTGCCGCCGATCCGCGCCTCCACGGTGCCCAGCAGCCCGGGCCGGCGGCCTGCCGCATCCAGCACGGCGTGAGTGAGGAACGCGGTGGTCGTCTTGCCGTTGGTGCCGGTGATGCCGACCACGTCGAGCATGCCGCTCGGGTGGTCGTAGAACGCGTCGGCAGCCGGACCCATCGCCCACCGCGACGAGGCCACCCGCAGCTGTGGCAGCGCAACTTCGACGAACCTCTCGACCACCAGCGCCACCGCGCCCCGCTCGGCGGCGAGGGCGGCGAAGTCGTGGCCGTCGGCACGCAGGCCCGGGACGCAGAAGTGCTGCGCGCCCGGCACTGATCGGGAGGCGTCGTAGCTGAGCGCGGCGATCTCGCCCGATGTGCCGCCTCGCACCTCGAGCGGCTCGAGCGCCGAGATCAGGTTCGCGAGTCGCATTCGCCGCGAAG
>JAWVDZ010000361.1:0-8636 GCA_033856955.1 Gaiellales bacterium | reverse complement strand
CGCCCTTGCCGATGACCATCCCGATCTTGTCCACGTCGATCTGGATCGTCGTGATGCGCGGCGCGTAGGGCGACAGCTCCGAGCGCGGCTCGGTGATCGCCTCGGCCATCTTGCCGAGGAGGTGGGTCCGGCCCTCCTTCGCCTGTGAAAGGGCGTTTCGCAGGATCTCGGTGGTGACGCCGGTGATCTTGATGTCCATCTGGAGCGCAGTGACGCCCTCCTCGGTACCGGCCACCTTGAAGTCCATGTCACCGAGGTGATCCTCGGCGCCCTGGATGTCGGTCAGGATGACGTAGGAGTCGCCCTCCTTGATCAGCCCCATGGCGATGCCGGCCACCGGCGCCTTGATCGGCACGCCGGCGTCCATCAGCGAGAGCGTCGAGCCGCACACCGATGCCATCGACGACGAGCCGTTCGACTCCATGATCTCCGACACCAGCCGCAGCGTGTAGGGGAACTCGTCAGCGCTCGGGATCACCGGCACCAGCGCCCGCTCGGCCAGCGCGCCGTGACCGATGTCGCGGCGCTTGGGGCCGCGCATGAAACCGGTCTCGCCGACGCTGAAGGGCGGGAAGTTGTAGTGGTGGATGTAGCGCTTCGTCTCGTCCAGCGAGAGGTCGTCGATCCGCTGCTCCTCCTTGCCGGTGCCAAGCGTGCAGAGCGTCAGCGCCTGCGTCTGGCCGCGGGTGAAGAGCGCCGATCCGTTCGTGCGAGGCATCACCGACACCTCGGACGTGATCGGGCGGATCTCGGTCTCGGAGCGGCCATCCGGGCGCCGCTTCTCGACCGCGATCTTGGTGCGGACGATCTCCTTGTAGAGCTTGTCCGATGCGGCCGAGACGGCCGCCCTGGCGAGCGAGTCGAGCGGCGCGTTGCCATGGGCGTCAGCCTCGCCGCGGCTGGGGAAGCCGAGGTCGATGGTGGCCTCGATCTGCTCCAGCAGCGCGGCCCGCTTGGCGGACTTGAGCTCCTTGGAGTCCTGCTCGGCATCTGACAGCGCCCGCACCTGGTCGCCGAACTGCGACTTGACCGCCGGGTAGACGGCCGCGTCGCGGGCCTCGGTCACCAGCGTCTGGAGCGCGAAGTGCACCCGCTGGCGCTGGAGAACGTCGGCGTCGGTGGACGAGCCGTTGATCTCGGGCGCCTCCTGGCCGAAGATCGCGTTGGCCTTTGGCTGAAGCGCGGCCAGGCCGCCTTCGCGGATGGCCGCCTGCAGCGGCTCGGACTGGCTCGACCGCAGCGACTCGGTGACAGCCCCGTCGACCCACTTGGGCTGTCCGGCCTGCGCGGCGAGATCGATCTGAAGCTTGCAGATCTGCTTGATCGCGTCGTGAGCCAGCTCGAGCGCCTCGACGAGGGTGTCCTCGCTGATCTCCTGGCCACCCGCCTCGACCATCGTGATCGCCTCGGGTGTGCCACAGACGACCAGGTCGAGCGTCGAGTCCTGCAGCTCCACCAGCGTCGGGTTCAGCACCAGGCGGTTCTCGATCTGTCCCACCCGCACGGCTCCCACCGGGCCCATGAACGGCATCGGCGAGAGCATCAGCGCGGCGGACGCGCCGTTCATGCCCAGGATGTCGTGGCCGTGGATCTGGTCGGCGGAGAGGGTGGTGATGATCACCTGCACCTCGTTCTTGTAGCCCTTCGGCCACAGCGGCCGGATCGGCCGGTCGACCATGCGCGCGGTCAGGATCGCCTTTTCGCCGGCACGTCCCTCGCGCTTGAAGAAGCCGCCCGGGATCTTGCCGGCGGCATACATCTTCTCTTCGACGTCGACGGTGAGCGGGAAGAAGTCCGCCCCCTCGCGTCCCTCGGTGCGTCCGACGGCGGTGGCCAGAACGACCGTGCCCTCCTGGCGCACCAGCACAGCGCCATGCGCCTGCTTGGCGACGACGCCCGTCTCGAATGTGATCTCACGACCGCCCACGGCAATCGAGAGCCGGGTTGCTTCTGGCTCCACTGCGATGCTCATATCCTCTTTCGTCCCTTCCGCGGGCCGGATATCTGCCGGCCCATCCTCCGTCGAGCTGTCGGCGCGCGCCCTAGCGGCGCAGGCCCAGCTCCTTGATGAGGGCTCGGTAGCCCTCCAGGTCGTGCCTCTGCATGTACGTCAGAAGCCGGCGCCGGCGGCCGACCATCTTGAGCAGGCCGCGACGCGAGTGGTGGTCATGCTTGTGCACCTTCATGTGCTCGGTGAGTTCGGAGATGCGCTGGGTGAGGAGCGCGATCTGCACCCGGGTCGAGCCGGTGTCCATTCCATCCCGGCCGAACTTGCCAACGATCTCCGTCTTCTGCTCCTGGGTAAGCGGCAACGCCTACCACCTCCTTGCCTTGGACTGTGAGACGCCGACACCCCAGAACGACGGCGGCAAGCTGCGCCGATCCGCGGTGCGGTCGATCGTGAGGGTAGCACAGGGCCGGTCCCCTTCCCGCCCGCTCGGCGCGCTGCCGGCGGCCCGCACGGTAGTCTGGAGCGGCCAACGCCTCCCACCTAAGGATCGAACCCGTGAGCACAGCAGTCGTCACCGGCGGGGCCGGATTCCTCGGATCGCACCTCTGCGAGTACCTGCTCAAGCGTGACTGGCGCGTGATCTGCCTGGACAACCTCGACACGGGGACGCTCGAGAACATCAAGCACCTGCGCGACCCCGCCTTCGACTTCCGCTACCACAACCTGGTCGAGTACATCGACCTGCCCGAGCCCGTCGACGCGGTCTTCCACCTGGCCAGCCCGGCCAGCCCGGTCGATTACCTGCGGTTGCCGCTGCACACGCTCAAGGTCGGCTCCTACGGCACCCACAACGCGCTGGGGCTGGCCAAGTTCAAGCGCGCCCGGTTCCTGCTCGCGTCCACCTCCGAGGTCTACGGCGACCCCGAGGTGCATCCCCAGCAGGAGGAGTACTGGGGCAACGTCAACCCGGTCGGGCCGCGCGGCGTCTACGACGAGGCCAAGCGCTACTCCGAGGCAATGACGATGGCCTATCACCGCCAGCAGGGCGTCGACACGCACATCGTGCGCATCTTCAACACCTACGGGCCGCGCATGCGCCAGCACGACGGCCGCGCCATCCCAACCTTCATCCGCCAGGCGCTGGAGGGAAAGCCGATGACGGTGTTCGGCGACGGCAGCCAGACGCGATCGTTCTGTTACGTCGACGACCTGATCGAGGGCATCTTCCGGCTGGCGATGAGCGAGTTCCACATGCCGGTCAACGTCGGCAACCCGGACGAGATGACGCTGATCGATCTGGCCGAGCGGATCCAGAAGCTGACCGGCACCACCTCCGAGATCGTGTACGAGGGCCTGCCCGTAGACGATCCCAAGGTGCGCAAGCCCGACATCACGCGGGCGCGTGAGGTCCTCGGCTGGGAGCCGAAGGTGACGCTCGACGACGGCCTGCGGCGGACGCTGGAGAGCCTGGGTGTGACGCCGGTCGCGGTGTGAGCGGTCGCTGCATCGTCGCGATGGGCGGCGGGGGCTTCTCGGATGGCGGGTCGGGGCTGGACGGCTACGTGCTCGAGTTGACCGGCGCCGACCGGCCGCGAGCCTGCTTCGTACCCACGGCCAGCGGCGATTCGGAGAGCTACATCGAGAACTTCCTGGCCGCCTACTCGCAGCGGGCCGATGCTTCGGTGCTGCGGCTGTTCGCACGTGAGATCGACGATCTGCGCGCGCATCTCCTGTCGCAGCACCTGATCTACGTCGGCGGTGGGAACACCGCCAACATGCTGGCGGTGTGGAGGCTGCACGGCGTGGACGAGATGATGCGCGAGGCGTGGAGCGCGGGCGTGATCCTGTGTGGCCTGTCGGCCGGCGCGAACTGCTGGTTCGAGGCCAGCTCGACCGACTCGTTCGGTCCCACGCTGGCGCCGCTCGACGACGGGCTGGCCCTGCTACCGGGCAGCTTCTGCCCTCACTACGACTCGGAACCCGAGCGCAGGCCGAGCTACCGCGCGGCCGTGGCCGGTGGCGAACTGCCGCCCGGGTTCGCCGCCGACGACGGCGTGGCGCTGCGGTTCGCGGGACGCGCGCTGGCCGAGGCCGTCAGCGAGCGGCCGGGCGCCGTCGCCCATCGGGTCGAAGCCGCATCGGAGACCGTGCTGGCTCCGCGGCTGCTTGCGCCGGGCGGCTGATGGTTCAGCAGTGCGAGGATGGGCCGCTGCAGCCGCCGCCGTCCTGCATGAGGGCGATCGCCAGCAGGTAGACGACGGCGATCGTGACCACGATCAGCAGCTTCTTCCACCAGGCCATGTTCGCCGCGGTCGACCAGCGGGCGGGAGGTTGCGCCATGGGACAAAGTCTACGTCGAGGTGTGCGCGAAGGCCCGTACCGCGGCGATGTCGCGGTGCACCTGGGCCACCAGCTCGTCGACCGATCCGAAGCGCTCCTCGCCGCGCAGCCGGTGGGTGAACTCCACTCGCAGCGGGCGGCCGTACACGTCGCGGTCGAAGTCCAGCAGGTGAGCCTCGATCCGGACTCGGTCGCGGGCGTCGGAGAAGGTCGGGTTGTATCCGACGCTGATCGCGGCGGCGTGCCGCTCGCCGTCCAGGTGTCCCCATCCGGCGTAGATGCCGATTGCCGGCACGGCGGTGTGCGGCGCGGCGGCGACGTTGGCGGTGGCGAAGCCCAGCTCCCGGCCGCGTCCGTCGCCGCGCACGATCGTGCCCTCGATCCAGACCGGCCGGCCCAGCAGCTCGGACGCCTGCCGGACGTTTCCGGCCGTGATCAGGTCGCGGATTCGCGACGACGAGACGGCCACCCCTCCCACCTCGAGCAGCGGTGCCGGCTCGACCGCGAAGCCCAGCCGTTCGCCGGACTGCGCCAGCGACTCGATCGAGCCCTGGGCGCGGTGGCCGTAGTGGAAGTTGCGGCCTACGATCACCAGCCGCGCTCCCAGTGCCTGGGACAGCACCTCCTCGGCGAAGCGCTCGTGGTCGAGCATCGAGAAGGCCCGGTCGAAGCGGATCCAGACCAGCTCGTCCACGCCCATCTCGGCGACCAGCGCCTGCTTTCGGGCCGGCGTGGAGAGCTCGAGCGGCGCCAGCTCGGGACGTAGGACGGCCATCGGATGCGGGTCGAAGCTGACCACGGTGGCGGTCAGGTCGCGCTCGCGTGCGGCCGCGATCGTTCGCTCTATCACTCGCCGGTGACCGAGATGGACGCCGTCGAAGCTGCCGATCGCGACCGCTCGCGCCGCCGCCGGTGCCTTCTCGAGCGAGCTGTACGTCCTCACGGCGAGAGCACCATGGTCGGCCGAAGGCCGCGCTCGCCGGGCACAGCGATCGCGACCAGGTCGCCGCCGTGGACGAGCCGCACCGGCCCCAGCTCATCGCGGACGGCCACGGCCCGGCCGTGCCGGATGTGCTCCACCTCGGCGTCGTCCAGCGCCCGCTCGGGCATGTGGGAGAGGGCATCGCGAGCGGACAGCTGCCAGCGTCCACCGGGCGCACTCGCGATCTGCTCGATGGTGCCGGCGCGCTCAACCGAGAAGCCTCCGATCTTCAGCCGCCGCAGCTCGATGCAGTAGCCGCCGGCACCGGTGGCCTCGCCCAGGTCGGCTGCGATCTGGCGCACGTAGGTGCCCTTGGAGCAGTCGACCTCGATCGTCGCCCGCTGGAGCGCCGCGTCGAACGCGAGCAGCTCCAGCCGGTCGATCCGCACCTCTCGCGGCGGCGGTGGGACAGTCTCGCCTCGCCGCATGCGCGCGTAGGAGCGTTCGCCGTCCACGCGCACGGCCGAGGCAAGCGGGACGCGCTGCTCGATCAGGCCGGTCAGCGATGCCGCGGCCTCGCGGAGCGCCGGCTCGTCGGTTGCCACGCCTGTCGGCGCAAGCTCCCCGTCCAGATCCAGGGTGGACGACGCCGCGCCCAGCTGGACGACCGCGCGGTAGCTCTTGTCCAGCCCCGAGAGGTACGTCGCCAGCCGCGTGGCGCCGCCCGCCAGCACCAGCAGCAGGCCGGTCGCGAACGGGTCGAGCGTGCCGGCATGGCCGAGCTTTCGCCCCAGCGCCGGCCGCAGCTGCCGCAGCACGTCGAACGACGTCGGCCCGGCGGCCTTGTCCACGAGGAACACTCCCATCACCCGCGGCAGTTTATCTAGGCCGCGGATTCGGCCAGCTGGGCTGCGACCTCGTCCACGATGAAGTCGCGGATCTGGTCGATCGTCCCCGGGTGGGAGAACCCGGCGGCCTGCTTGTGTCCTCCGCCGCTGGACTTTCGGGCGATCTCGGACACGTCGATGGCGCCGCGTGACCGCAGCGAGACGCGGTTGGGGCCCACGCTGCCATTCTCGTGCGGCACCTGTTCGCGGATCAGGCCCGCCACCTGGACGCCCTGGACCGCTCGCAGGTGGTCGATCAGACCCTCGGTGGTGGCCTCGTCGCCCTCCACCAGGGCGAGGTCATCGCGCGTGACGTAGCTGATCAGCAGCCGTCCCCCCGCGAACGCCTGGGCGTGCTCGAGCACGCGGCCCAGCAGCCGCATCTTGCCCATCGGCACCGTCTCGAACACCAGCTCAAAGACCTTGTGGACGTCGGCGCCGGCCTCGACCAGCCGAGCCGCCAGGCGCAGTGCGGCGGGGCTGGTGGTGCGGTACTGGAATCGCCCGGTGTCGGTGACGAGGCCGACGTAGAGCGACTCGGCGATCTCACGGGTCAGCTCGACGCCGAGCCCGTCGAAGATGCGGGCCAGGATCTCGGCGGTGGACGAGGCGTGGCCGTCCACGTAGTTGACGTCGCCAAATCGGGAGTTGTCGTGGTGGTGATCGACGTCGATCACCTGCGCGAAGCCCGACCGCAGCTGCTCGTGGTCCGGCCCAAGGCGCCGCTCGTTGCCGCAGTCGAGGACGAGCATCGTCCAGCCCTCGGTCGAGCCCGGCTCGATCGAGCGCTCGACGCCGTCCATCTCCAGGAAGTCGTACTCGCTCGGGATCGGTGAGTCGGGGTGCAGGTACAGCCGCACCTGCTTTCCCAGCCCACGCAGCGCCTGGGCCGCGGCCGCCATCGATCCGATCGCGTCGCCGTCGGGGTTCTCGTGGGACGCGATCAGCACGCGATCGGCCGCTGCGAGCGCAGCGACCACGGCGGCGAGGTCACGGTTCAGGCTGTCTGTCATCTGGAGGCGTGTCGACCTGCTGTGCTGCGAGCTCGGGCGCGACCTGGTCGAGCAGCTCGTTCATGCGCAGCGCGCGATCGACGGTCTCATCATACTGGAAGATCAGCTGGGGAGTGCGCCTCAGCCGCAACTCCCGCGCAATGCCCTGCTGGAGCACTCCGTGGGCGCGTTCGAGCGCCCGCAGCGAGCGTTCCCGGCGCTTGGCGCCGCCCAGCACGCTGACGTAGACGGTGGCCTGCGAGAAGTCGGTGGTGGCACGCACGGCGGTCACGGTGACGAATCCGATCGAGGGGTCGCCGAGGCGGTCGACTCCGTCCGCCAGCACCTTTCGCAGCGACTCGTTGACTCGCCGCATCCGATCGCTCACCCGATTGCCTCCTCCACCGACAGCAGCTGCGCGTCCGCCCTCGCGAGCTCGAACTCCTGACTCGAAAGGTAGCTGCGCGCGTCGTCCAGGGCGTGCATCGTCTCACCCGCCTCGCGCCGCACGACCACCATCACCAGCAGAGAGCGCTGCCAGAGCTCGTGGTATCCGACCTCGGCCACGGACGCGCCGAACCTGCGCTCGAGCCGGCTCTTGACGTGCAGCAGGTGCTTGCGCTTGCCCTTCAGCGACCCGCCCTCTGGCAGGTGCAGCTCGAACCGCAGGATGCCGACAAAGCCCTCCGCCATGCGGGTCAGTCTAGGCGCGGGAATTGGAGCCAGACACTCCCCGTTTTGACGGGACGGTTTTGGGAGTGCTTTGTTCCAGTTCGCCGGGATGGTTGAGCGGAATCGCTCTGCGGGCGAATTATTGGAGTCAAACACTCCCCGGACCGGCGTTGCGGAATCGTTGCTCGGCCGTGAGGACCACTAGGATCGTTGTGTGACCTGTTCGAACTGCGGAATCCAGCTCCCCGAGGACAGCCAGTTCTGCATGAACTGCGGGCGGCCGGTGGCCCCGCGCCAGCCGGTCGGGTACAGGTCGGCGGTTGAGTTGTCCCGCTGGACGGTGGCGCTGCTGGTGCTGGTGGCAGGCATCAGCATGGTGGCGGCGATCGGCGACTTCGCGGAGGCGCGGATGTTCCAGCGGATGGTCGACGGCGGCTACGTCTCGCTGGCCGAGGCGCACGCAAGCGACCAGCGGCAGGCCGTGATCAGCTTCTTCCAGGCCGCCACCCTGCTCGCAACCGCGGTGCTGTTCATCCTCTGGCTGCGGCGCTGCTACGCCAACCTGGACGGTCTCGGCGGCCGCCGCCGCTACTCCGTGCGATGGGCGATCTGGGGCTGGTTCGTGCCCGTGATGTCGCTGTGGCGGCCGAAGCAGATCATCAACGACCTGCTCTCGTGCGATCCTCGCCCCCACTCGCGGACGCTCGTCAACTGGTGGTGGGCGTTCTTCCTGGTCTCGAACTGGGTGGCGGGGTCGTCGACACGGCTCCTGTTCGGCGACTCGTCGCCCCAGGATCTGCACGACGCGGCCGTGGCGCGAACCGTCTCGGACGTGATCCAGGTCGGCGGTGCGCTGCTGGCCGTGGTCGTCG
>JAWVDZ010000360.1:0-2785 GCA_033856955.1 Gaiellales bacterium | reverse complement strand
CAGGCTGCATCGGCTCGCCGTAGCTGCCGCGGGTGAACACGGTCACGTGATGGCCGCGCTCCGCCAGGCGGTCGGCCAGCAGTCCGACGTGGCGCTCGATGCCACCGAAGCGTGTCACGTTCGTCTTCTGTCCCACCATCGCGATCCTCACGCGGCGGCCGCCAGACGCAGTCGCGTCGCCTGCCGGTAGGCCGCGGCGACCGATTCCAGGTGACGCGCGGGGCCGTACAGATCCTCCACACGCCGGCGTCCGGCGCCGCCCAGTCGCCGCGCCAGATCGTCGGAGCCCTGCAGCCGCAGCATCGCCTCGCGCAGCGGTGCCACCTCCCCGTGTGGTACCAGCAGCGCCTCCTCGCCGTCGCGCGAGAGCTCCGGGATACCTCCCACCCGGCTTGCGACCAGCGGCTTGGCGGCCGCCATCGCCTCCAGCACGACCAGCGGGCAGTTCTCGGGCCAGCGCGAGGGCACGACGATCGCCCTCGCACCCGCCACCAGCCGCTCCAGATCGTCTCCCGAGCGGTGGCCGAGGAACTCGACGCGCGCGCCCGATCGTGCCGCCATCGCCTCCAGCCGCTCCCGCTCGGGGCCGTCGCCGGCGATGCGCAGCTCGAGTGGGGTGCCGGCGGTCGCCTCGATCAGCGTCTCAACGCCTTTCTCATGGCTCAGCCGTCCCAGGTAGAGGAAGTACCCGCCGGGTTCCGGGGAGGCCCGGAAGCGTTCCGGATCGACGAAGTTCGGGACGTGGACCACGCGGTCGGCCGGGTAACCGCCGGCGATCAGCTTCTCGCGCAGGTAGGAGCTGGGCGTGACGAACACGTCCACACCGTGCTCCCACAGCCGCAGCGTGCGGTGCAGCCAGGTCTCGCCGGCGACCAGGGCGCTGCCCGCCAGCGAGCCGCGGTTGCAGCGCAGCCGCACCGCGTTCTGGAAGTGCCCACCGACGCATCGCTCGCACATCTCGCCATGGCTGACGAGCGTGTAGACGGGGCAGACCAGCTTGTAGTCGTGCACCGTCATCACCACCGGGATGCCGGCGCGGTGAAGCGGCGCCAGGATCGAGGGCGAGAGCTGGTGGTAGACGTTGTGCAGGTGGGCGACGTCGATCGCAGGCAGGCCGGCGATCAGGCCGGACATCCGCCGCCGCGCCTCGACCGAGTAGACGGCGCGGGCGGCCACCCGCAGACGCCCGATGCCGGGAGGAGGCTGTTCGAAGTCGATCTCCGACACGTAGTGGCGGGAGGTGTCCGAGTCGACGTTTCGCGGATGGCGCATGCCGAAGTAGCGCACGTCCACCCCCTCCCGCTCGAGCAGGCTCGCCAGCCCGTACATGTACAGCTCCGCGCCGCCCTTGGCGTACTGGAACTTGTTCACCATCAGCACGCGCCGCACCGCGCCGAGCTCGGCGATCATGCTTTGCTGCCGTGCGTCTCGACCCGTCCCGCGGCGTGCCCGACCGCGGCCACCGTCCACAGGGTTCCCGAGACGGCGACCTGCGTCATCAGGTTCGAATCGAAGCTCATCAGCGCGTACGTCGAGGTCGCCGCCAGCGCGCCCAGACAGAGCGCGGTCAGCGCCGGGTCGCGGGCCGCGGCGGCCCGTTTGAGGCTTCGCGAACACGCCCTCACCGACCCGAACAGAAGCCACGTGAAGAAGATCAGCCCGGGGACGCCCAGCTCCACCACGGCCCGCACGAAGTCGCTGTGGGAGTGGGCACCCTGGACGACGTTGACCCCGCCGGCGGCCGGTCCCGCCGTGCCGGACGTGTCCTCGACGATCGACTTGAAGCCGTTTCCGAGTACCGGGTTGTGGACGACCTTGGGCAGGTTCTGGCGCCACAGGTCGTAGCGGGCGCGAAGCGAGTTGCCGGGGCCGTAATGGGTACGGCCCGCGTTCAGGTCACTGAACCGGTGCACAGTGCTGGGCACCGCCGCTGCGATCAGCACCAGCAGCAGCGGCCCGATTACCAGCAGCCCCCGGTAGCGCACCACTGCCAGCACCGCCACACCGAACAGGAAGCCCACCCAGCCGGTGCGGGTGTAGGAGCTGAGCAGCGCGAGCCCGACCAGCGGCAACGCAAGCAGCACCAGCCCCCGGTACGGCACTCCGCGGGTGATCGCCAGCGGCACCAGGAAGGCGGCCATGAACCCCATGAAGATGCCGAACGGATCGGGGTGCAGGAAGGTGCCCGCCGAGCGGCCGATCTCGCCGATCACCGTTGACCCGCCGTGGGCGAACTGCCACAGCGCCACCGCCGTCGGCACCGCTAGCGAGACGATCAGCGCGGCCGTCATCCTCATGAGGCCGCGGCGGTCGCGGATCACCGCGTAGGCCGCCAGGTAGAGCACGACCACCGACAGCAGCCGCAGCACCTCGGTCGCCGCGCCGCTCTTGGACGGCGCGACGGCGATGCTCAGCACGGCCATCAGGGCGAGGCCGAGATACGGCCGCACCACCGGCGCACTGCGCACATCGGGCCAGCGCTCGATCACGTAGGCGCCGCCGATCGCAATGAACATCAGGGCCATCAGCGACGCCGGGTTGAGCTGGACGCTGCCGATCGAGGCCAGCGGCCGGTCGGCCCACAGGTCGAGGCTGGGCCGCACGACCACGATCGCCGCAACTCCCAGCGCCGGCCGGATCGCGAACAGGATGCCGAACAGGGCGCAGGCGCCGGTGGCCAGGACAACGCGGCCGTCGTGCAACCCGGCCGACGCTGCCACCAGCACCAGCGTCACGGCGACGGTGGCCGACCAGACCAGGCCGCCGCCGGGCAGCGCGCCGAGCC
>JAWVDZ010000359.1:0-4786 GCA_033856955.1 Gaiellales bacterium | reverse complement strand
GGACGCGCCGGCGTGCGCCGACTGGTGCCCGGCAAGGGCGGCAAGGATGACCGTTACCGCGGTGAGCAGAAGGAGCCGCGTTCGCATTTCTGGCATCGATACTACCGTGTCCCAGCGGGTCGTGCCGCGAGGCGCTTTCCCGATTCCTGGACCACGCCGGGGGTCCGCCGAGCGGCGGGCAGCCGGCGGTTACACTTTCGTCATGGCCTCGACTCCGGCTTGGCATACAGATTCCTTCCCCGAACTGCGCGAGTCGGCGCCGTGGGTGATGGCCGAGATGATCGAGGCCGAGCCGGATCTGCTGGAGACGATCGCGACCGGCGCAGACACATCGCCGCTGGCGCTGATGATCCGATCGGCGGTGCCGCTCCACGTTGTCGGCTGCGGCACCAGCGAACACGCCTCGCTGGCGGTGGCAGAGATGCTGACCGAGGCCGGCACGCCGGCGACGTCACGCGAGGCCTTCGAGGCTTCGCTTGATCCGAGCCCGGGCGGCGCCGTGATCGGGATCTCCCACGAGGGCGGCACGGCGGCCACGATCCATGCGCTGGAGGCGGCGCGGGCGGCGGGAGCGGCGACGGCGCTGATCACCGCGCGGACGGATTCGCCGGCCACCAAGGCGGCCGACGCGGTGCTGGCGACGCCGTTCGTCGATCGCAGCTGGTGCCACACGATCGGCTACACCTCGCCGATCGCCGCCGGTCTGGCACTGGCAGCGCGTCCGGCAGCCGGCGTCGTGCACGGGCTGGCGAGCGCGGGGCTGCGCTCCCGCGACCAGGCCGCCGAGCTGGCCCGGGAGCTGGCGGGCTGCGAGCGGTTGATCATCGTCGGCTCCGCGGCCGACCGCATCTCGGCCCGCGAGCTGACGCTCAAGATCGAGGAGGCGTGCCATCTGCCGTGTGCGATGCGCGACCTGGAGACCTTCCTGCACGGCCATCTGCCGGCCTGCGATGAGACGACCGGGGTGGTCGTGTTCTCGGTCGACCGAAGACGCCTCGCCGATCGCCGCCGGCGGATCGAGCAGCTGCTGCAGTCATCGCGCCGCATCGGCGCCCGCTGCGCCATGATCGGAAGCGGCGAACTGCCGCATGACCTGCTCGACGCCGGCGCGATCGAGGCCGCCGACCAGCCCGCGCTACCGGCGGCAGCGGCGGCCCTGCTCTCGGCGGCGCTGCCGCTGCAGTGGCTGGCGTACGAGCTCGCGATCGCCCGCGGCACCAACCCTGACCTGATCCGCCGCGAGCAGGTCGCCTACCGCGAGGCGTCCCAGATCCATGGCTAAACCTCGCGCGCTTCACATCCAGAACGAGGTCACCGACCCGTGCGTGCCGTTCATCGAGGCGCTCGAGGCACGAGGCTTCGAGGTCGAGACGGTGCACGCCTACGGCGACGAGCAGCTGCCCGACTCGTTGAACGGCATCGACGCCGTGATCGCCGGAGGCGGCCTCGTCGACACCCACCAGGCCGGGGAGTACCGCTGGCTGGCGCACGAGATCTCGCTTGTGGCGGAGGCGATCGAGACGTCCACGCCCTACATCGGGCTGTGCCTGGGGGCGCAGGTGCTGACCGAGGCCGCCGGCGGCGAGGTCTACCGCTGCGACCCGCACGAGGTCGGCTGGCACGAGGTCGAGCTGCTTCCGGCCGCCGCCGACGACCCGCTGTTCGGAGGTCTGCCCGAGCGGTTCACGACCATGCAGTGGCACTACTACGCCTGCCGCCCGAACGGCGCCGCGGTCGAGCTGGCCACCAACTCGGCGGCGCTCCAGGCACTGCGGGTGGGAGAGTGCGCCTGGGGCACCCAGTTCCACATCGAGGCCACCCGCGAGGTGCTGCTGGGATGGCTGGAGATGGGCGGCGACGATCTGCGCGCAAACGGCTACCCGCCCGACGTCTACCAGCAATTGCTCGACCGGCACTACGAGCAGCACGCCGAGGTTGGCCGCAGGCTCGCCGCCCGCTTCGCCGAGCTGGCGGCTACACGCTCAGCAGGCTGAGCTCAGCGGCGTACTCGGGCCGCTGCGCGAGCCGTTCGCACCAGGCCACCACGGCCGGATACTCCGCCAGGTCGATGCCGATCCGCGGCATCCGCACGATCCACGGCCACCAGCCCGGCTCGGCCAGCGAGTACTCGTCACCGGCCATGTGGGTGTGCTCCTCCAGCCGCTCGTCGAGCCATGCCAGCTGCTCGCGGACGTCGTCGTGCGCGCCCGGCTCCTCGCGGCGAGCGGCGTAGTAGGCGTCGGAGAGATCCTCGAACCGCCGCAGCAGCGCGCGCACCCTGGCGCGGCCGACCGCGTCGTCGGGCATCATCGCCGGATCGGGGTGGATCTCCTCCAGGTACTCGTTGAGCGCCTCCGACTCCCAAAGGACGGCATCTCCGTCGCGGATCACCGGCACCCGGTTTCGCGGGTTCATCTCGCCCAGCCAGGCCGGTTTGTCGCCGAGATCGACCTCGACCCGCTCGTGCTCGATGCCCTTGCCGTCCAGCACCAGCCGGGTGCGGACGCAGAACGGGCATTCGTCTGCTGTGAAGAGGACGATTGACATGGTGCAGCATTGTAGAGGAGGATCCGCCGATGCCGGTGGGCGCACACGTGGTCAGGATCGCGGATGTGGGTCCGATCCCAGTGGTCGGCGGAGCGCTCCAGTGGCACCCGCTGCGAAAACGGCTGGACGTGCGCGCGTTCGGCATCAACGCCTACACCGCCGCGGCGGCCGGGGACGAGGTGGTCGAGAGCCACGATGAGTCGGACCTCGGCCATGAGGAGATCTACGTCGTGTTGACCGGCCGGGCGACGTTCACGGTCGGCGGCGAGGAGATGGATGTCCCCGCTGGATCGCTGGTGCATCTCGCCGACCCCTCGCTGCGGCGCCACGCGGTGGCGGCCGAGCCGGCCACCACGGTGCTCGCGATCGGCGGCAAACCGGGCGAGGGGTTCCGCCCATCGGCATGGGAGCACTACTTCGAGGCCGGTGCGGCTCAGGCGGCCGGGGATGCCGAGGGCGCATACAAGCTGGCGGCTGCCGGACTCGTGGAGCACCCCGACCACTCCGCGCTGCTCTTCAACGTCGCCTGCTACGCGGCTCTGTCCGGCCACGAGGATGAGGCGATAGAGATGCTCAGGCGGGCGCACGAGGTCGCGCCCGACCGGGTGCGGGCATGGGCAGCGGACGACTCGGATCTCGACTCGCTGCGCGACCGGCCGGACTGGCCGATCTAGTCGGCGACCGGCAGCGGCGAGGCCCGCCGCCCGGCGGCCGCACAGGCCGCCAGCCAGACTGCCAGCGCCAGTCCGGAAATGATCAGGCCGCGAACGATCCAGGGATCGTCGTAGGCGAGCACCACCCGATGCCGGCCGGCGGGAACCAGCAGCGACGGCTCGAACGAGTCGGCCACCCGAACCGTCGCCGGCCGGCCGTCCACGGTCGCGTGCCAGAACGGGTCGTAGGACTGCCGCACCAGGAGCATCTCGGGCGTGTCGGAAACGGTCTCGATCACGAGCCGGCCGTCCGAGCGCTCGACGATGCCCGCCGTCCCGGCCGTCCCACCCGCTCCGGAGGGAGCGCCCGACTCGACGATCAGCGTCCGGGACGGGTCGAAGCCATGAGCCACGAACAACGCCTCGCGGGCCTCATCCTCGGACGACACCGTCGTCCAGTTCGAGAACAGCTGCGCTCGCGGCGCCGCTTGCAGCTTCCAGAGCGTGAATGCGTTGGACGAGAGGCCGGCGGTCGCAGCCACCGGGGGCCGTTCGCCCGCCGGCAGCACCATCCAGGCAACATCCAGCAGGTCGAGCGTGGCAACGTCGGGGCGATCGATCACGGTGCGGTTGTACGGCAGCACGGGGCGCACCAGGGCTCGCGCGTACCTCCAGTAGCGGAGCGGCTGCACGGCGTTGTAGCCGCCCACCGTCTCGACGGCGTCGGCCAGCGGCCCGTTCAGCGTGCCGTCCAGCGGCGGCGGAAGTCCGGTGTCGGCCTCCATGTTGAGCGAGCGGTCGTGCCAGCCGAACAGCACCCTCCCCCCTCCTGCCCGCAACATGCGCGCGACCGCACCGTCCGGCTGCGGATCGCGGTAGGGGTGCGCCACGTCCACGGGTTGGAGCTTTCGCGGCAGCGCCCGCGTCAAGGCCGTGGAGCCGGGATCGACCGCCGCCCCGATAAGCAGCTCGGCGGTGGCCAGGGCGACCAGCAGCGGGCCGGCCAGCGTGGCCGCCCGGGGAACTGCGAGCACCAGCGCCGAGGCCACTCCCACAGCCGTGAACAGCGCCAGCTGCGACGGCGAACAGCCGGCCAGCACGGCCGCCACGGCGATCGCAAAGGTGGCGATCGCGGCGAGGGCAGCTCCGCGACGGGGAGCCGCCGAGAGCAGCCGCTCTAGCCCGATCGCGCCCAGGGCGACGATGCACAGCAGCGTCAGGTCGGCGAACCAGCTGGGACCGTGCAGGTAGAGATCGATCAGGCGGAATCGCCGCCAGCCGTCCGGCACCGCGTCGGCGACCGCCGCCAGCGAGAGCAGATATCCCACCAGGCCGACCACCGTCAGCGCGCGGACGAGCCCGCTTCGGGTTCCCGATCGCAGCGCCGCCAACGCCGCCGGGACGGCGCAGAGAAGCAGCGCCGGCACGTGCGGGCCGGGGATCACGGTGAGGGTCAGCGGCCAGCTCGTGGCCGCCCGCTGTCCGAGCGGAGCCTGCTGGGGCGCCAGGTCGGCCAGCGAGCGGGCCAGGTTCCAGGCCGCGGCGTAGCCGTCCGCCAGGCTGGTATCCGGAAGCTGCGCCAGCCG
>JAWVDZ010000358.1:0-2733 GCA_033856955.1 Gaiellales bacterium | reverse complement strand
TCGTAGGCGATCTGGCCGTTGAGGGCGTCTGCGAATCGGGACTCGGACATCAGGGTTCACTCTCCTTGCGTCACGGCGGCAGATGCGCGCGACCGTGGGTGGGTAGGCTACTCGACGGCCGCTTGGGACATCGACGAACCGATCTGAAAGGACGCCATGATCGCCCCCTTCCGAAACCATCTCCCGGTCAAGATCCGGTTCGGCGACGGCGTCGCCGCCGACCTCTCCGCGGTGCTTGCCGACGAGGGGGCGAGCAGGCCGTTCCTGATCATGGACCGCGGGCTGGACGGCTTCGTGCCCGGGGTGGCGGCCGCGATCGCGCCGCTCACCGACGCCGTGCGATTTGAGAAGGACGCCGGCGAGCCGACCGCCGAGCTGGTCGAGCAGGCGGCGGACGCGCTCGAGCGATCGGGCTGCGACGCCGTCGTCGCGCTGGGCGGCGGCTCCTCGATGGACACGGCCAAGGCGGCCCGCCTGGTGGCGGCGCAGGGTGGCCCCTACATGCGGTTCGCGGGTGGTGGCGTGGCCTACGAGGCGCCCCGGATCCCCCTGATCTGTGTGCCAACCACGGCCGGCACCGGGTCCGAGGTCTCGGGCGGTGCGGTGATCACGGACCAGGCGACCCACGTCAAGGCGGGCATCGCCAGCCCGCTGCTGCGCGCCCAGCATGCGCTGGTGGACGCCACGCTGACCCACGGGCTGCCGCCCAAGCTGACCGCCTACACCGGCATCGATGCGCTGGCCCAGGCGATCGCGGCGCTGGTTGTGACGGCGCGGACTCCGGTCGGCGATGCCATCGGCCTGGAGGGGACGCGGCTGGCGGGTCGGGCGCTGGTGCGGGCGGTGCGAAACGGCGCCGACGCCGAGGCGCGCAGCGAGATGATGTGCGCCAGCCTGCTGGGCGGGCTGGCCATGAACATCTCGGATTGCGGCTCGGAGCACTCGATCGCACAGGCCATCGGCGGCCTGCTGGGGCTGCCCCACGGCCTCACGATCGGGCTCGTACTGGCGGAGACGATGGACCGCGATCGCCACTTCGCCGCCGGTCAGTTCGAGCGCGTGGCGGACGCCCTCGGCGAGCCCGACGACGCCTCCGGCGACGGATCGCGCGCGGTGCGAGCGGTGCGCCGGATACTGGCCGAGCTCGAGTTCGAGACGATGGCCGCGGTCGGGGTGCGCGAGGAGCACCTCGACCAGCTGGCAACGGGAGCACTGGCCGACTACTTCATCTCGGTCGCGCCCTCGCCGTGGTCGCACGACGAGGTGGTGGCGGCTCTGCGCGCCGGGCTCGCCCTGGGCGACGCGCGTCAGCCCTGATCGGGCGTTCCCGCTCCCTCTCGCCGGTCGCGCTTGCGAAGCTCGTTCTGGGTCGCCACCACGATCGCCGGGGTGGCCAGGATCGACCAGAACACGCCGTAGAAGATCGCCCTGATGAGGGGCTGGCCGAGCGGGCCGAGGTGGAACAGAAACAGCACCACGGACAGCGCCGGAAACGCAATCGCAACCTGCGCCGGCACCGGCAGTCGCTCCCACGGCCGCATCAGCCGAAGCAGCGCGGCTCCGATGCGGTCGGCCACACGCGACAGAACGGATCGGGTGCGGGCGCCGATCCCGGATACGAACGAGGGCAGGTGCATCGCCGAGAGGGTAGCGTTCGAGCACCCGATGAGAGGAAGTCATGAGCGAGCAGGAACTGCCGGGCCCCCGCGGCGCGAGCGTCGTCCTTGACGGAGCGGTGGCGGTGGTCACCGGGGCGTCCACCGGCATCGGCCGAGCGGTCGCCCACGCGCTGCACGAGCGCGGCGCCCGCGTCGTCGTCTCGAGCCGGCGGGCGCAGCTGCTGGATCCGGTCGCCGGCGAGCTGAACGGACTGGCGGTGGCCTGCGACGTCTCCGACTACGCCCAGGTCGAGAAGCTGGTGGCACGAGCGGTCGAGTGGGGCGGCCGGCTGGACGTGATGGTCAACAACGCCGGCATCGGCGCCTTCGGACGCATGCACGAGCTCGACCCCAAGCGCACGGCAGAGATGGTGATGACCAACGTGATCGGGGTGATCAACGGCACGCGTGCGGCCGGCGCGCAGCTCGTGCGCCAGCAGCAGGGCGGTGGCATCGTCAACGTGTCGTCCATCGTGGGCGAGTTCCCCGACCCCGGCAGCGGCGCCTACGCCGCCACCAAGGCCGCCGTCGACCTGCTCTCGCGCACCGCCTACCGCGAGCTTCGCGACCACGGCATCCACGTCGTGAACGTCAAGCCCGCGCTCACCGACACCGAGTTCTCGGCCACCGCGCGCGGGCTGAGCGAGCGGCGGATGGGCGGCGATTCGCCGCAGAAGGTCGCACGCTGGGTGGTCGAGGCGCTCGAGTCCGGGTCGGCGATCGCCGGCTACAGGTAACGTTCAGGCGATGGCATCCACCACCACGGCTCCTCGCGAGCTTCCCTGGACGAACGACGAGCAGGCAAACCGGCTGCTGGCGTCCGACCCCAACGCGTTGCTGATCGGCTTCGTGCTCGACCAGCAGGTGCCGGTGCAGAAGGCGTTCGAGGGGCCGCTGGTGCTCTCGCAGCGACTTGGCCACCTCGACCCGGCGCGGATCGCGAAGCTCGACCCCGAGAAGCTGTCGCAGGTGTTTCGCGACAAGCCCGCCCTGCACCGCTATCCCGGCGCGATGGCCGAGCGGGTGCAGGCCATGTGCGCGACGCTGGCCGAGGAGTACGGCGACGACGGCTCGC
>JAWVDZ010000357.1:0-8349 GCA_033856955.1 Gaiellales bacterium | reverse complement strand
TGGATGCGATCGTGGCCGTGTCCGATGCCGTGATGGTCGCCCGCGGCGATCTCGGCGTCGAGATCGGCGTCGCCGACGTGCCGCTGGTGCAGAAGCTGATCATCCGCGCCGCCCGCGACGCCGGCCGAACGGTGATCACGGCCACCCAGATGCTGGAGTCGATGATCCACCAGCCCGAGCCGACCCGTGCCGAGGCATCGGATGTGGCAAACGCGGTGCTGGACGGCACGTCGGCGCTGATGCTCTCGGGCGAGACGGCCGTCGGCCGCTATCCGCTGGAGGCGGTGGCGATGATGAACCGGATCGCCCGCGCGGTGGAGCCCTCGCTGACCTATCGCGACCCGACTCGCGGCCGCGAGAGCGAGATGTCGGCGATCCTGTCGCACGCCGCCTGCGACATCGCCGAGGAGCTGGACGTGCCCGTGATCGCGGTGCCGACCCAGTCCGGCTCGACCGCCCGTCAGGTGTCCCGGTTCAGGCCGCGCCGGCCGATCGTGGCCGCCAGCCCGTACCCGCACGTGCTCCAGCAGCTGGCCCTGGACTGGGCGGTGGTGCCGATCGTGATCGACGACGCCAGCTCGATCGAGGATCTGTGGCAGCGGGTGGCCGATGCGATCAAGGACAGCGGCCTGGCCGCGGCCGGCGATCGCGTCGTGATCACCGGGGGCACGCTGCTCAACCTGCCGGGCAGCACCAACCACATCCTCGTGCACACGATGGAGTAGGAGAACCGCCGCCGGCGTCGAAATTCGGCCGGTGGTGACCGCACGTTCGATCCGCGACCAGAGCCGCCCCCTGCCGAAGCGGCGGCTGGCTGCGGTCGCCGTGCTGCTGCTGATGGCGGCGCTCTACGTCAGCCCGGTGCAGAAGTATCTGCGCTCCGGCGCACGGCTTCACGAGTCGCGCGCCCAGCTGGCGGCGCTGCAACAGCGCCACGATCAGCTGGTGCGCGAATCCCAGGCGCTCGGCACGACGCCGCAGATCGAGCTGCTCGCGCGCGAGTGTGGCTGGGTGTTCCCGGGCGAGACCCCGCTGGTGATCGAGGACATCCCGTCGCGCGACGGCGCGCAGTGCCGCTGAGCATCGCTACGCTGACCGCATCGACGATCTGGCGGTGATCGAACGGCAGCTGGGCCGCCCGCCCCGCGCTGTGGTGGGCGTTGCGGCGCGCTGTCCGCATGGCGCGCCCGCCGTCGTGCGCCAGGCCGGGTATCTCGGTGACGGGGAGCCGTTCCCGACCACGTACTACCTCACCTGTCCGGCCGCCGTCGCGCGGATCAGCCTGCTGGAGGACGCCGGCGGGGTCGAGCGCTACCAGCGGCTGGTGGCGACGGAGGACGCGGCCGCCGAATCCTACGCCTGGGGCGCCGCCCGCCAGCGGGAGCTGCGCCGGCCGGCGCAGCTGATGCGCGACGACGGCCGCTCGCTGACGCTCGGCATCGGCGGCACCGAGCGCGACGGTGCCGTCAAGTGTCTTCACGCCCACGCGGCCTTCGCCCTGGCCGAGCCGTCCTACGGCCTCGGGCGCCGGATGCTGGACGAGGCGGCGCCGCTGTTTCCCTCCGATCGGTGCTGCTGCGCGTGACCGCGCGGATCGAGCTGGCCAAGATGGAGTGGGAGGCGGGCGCGCGCCGCCTGGCCGAGCTGGACGACTCGCCCCGCCGCGAGGCCGTGTACCGGGCCGTGGTGAACGAGATCGTGGACGAGCTGAACCGCCGCATGGGCCAGACCTACACGCTGGCGGAGCTCGCGGAGGAGTACGACCGAAGCGCCGGCTGGTGCCGGCACGTCGCCCAGCTCACCACGGAGCACATCTGGGCACACGACCTCACCATCGTCCAGGACGCCGCATTCGCCCGCTTCGCGCGTGACGCGGTCGACTACCGCGTGTAGCGATTGCGTGCCGTTTCGCCCCCGGCCGCCGCGGAGGGGTCTGACCCCAAGCCCTGCGGTGCGACCGGGGTCTGACCCGCAGGGGTCTGACCCCTACCCGAGCCGCCGCCAGGTCGCGCGGCTCGGTCAGGCCTCGTCGGCGGGCCGGATCACGATCTGGTCGGCCTCGATCCTGACCACGATCGCGCGTCGTTCCGCCCAGTGCTCCGCGAACACCGGATCGTCACGCACCGCGCCGTCGAGCCAGAAGCCGTATCCCTCGTCGCCCGTGTCGAGCACCGCCTCGAAGCTCGGCGTGCGGCGGCTACCGCTGCCGCGTCCGCGCCCGCCTCGGCGGCGCCGCTTGGTCGTGCCCTCGCCGTCGCCCGGCTCGCGTTCGTCCGCGGCGGCAGCCACCACCACCGGCTCGGCGCCGGACTTCTTGCGGCCGCCGCGGGAGCGGCGGCGCGGCCGCGCCTCGGGCTCCGCCTCGTCCGCCTCGGGCGGCATCACGGGTGGTGGTACGTCGCTGCCGATTGCCTCCGCCGCCACGTCGCGGCGCAGGATTCCGTGCTGGGAGCGGAAGGCCGAGATGCTGGCGGGGGTCGAGTTGAGCGTGTGGGCGATCCATACGTCCGTCATGCCCTGTGCGACCCATTCGCGGATCTCCGCGAGGTAGGGCTTGAGCGTCGCCTTCTGGGTCGTCATCGCCGTGCAGTCTACTAAGGTCAACGTTCATGCCGTCGCTCGACCACCGGATCGTGGCCTGGATGTCCGGCCTGGATCTGCCACTGGTCACGCCGTTCGCCAAGGCGCTCTCGGCCGTCGGCGCGAGCGGCCTGGTCTTCATCGTGGTCGCCGCGATGGTCTCGGCCCGCCGCCGGCAGGCGGCGCCGGTGGTCATCACGCTCGCGACGGTGATCCTGGCCGATGCCCTCTCGCGGGCGATGAAGGCGGCCTTCGACCGGCCGCGCCCGAGCATCGCGCACGCCGACGTCCATGCGCTGGTCGCGGTGCCGGGCAACGCCTCGATGCCGAGCGGTCATGCCTGGATCGCGTTCGCAGCCGCCGTCGTCGTGGGCGGCCTGGCGCCGCGGCTGAGGCCGTGGATGCTGGGCCTGGCATGCCTGATCGCGCTGTCCCGCGTCTACCTCGGCGTGCACTACCCGAGCGACGTGATCGTCGGCGCCGCCGGTGGTGCTGCCACCGGCGGCGCCGTGCTTCTAGGTTGGCGACTCGGTCATGCGCAGATACGCACCGACCACGACGGCGATCGAGGCCAGCAGCGCGATCCAGAGACCGTACGCGGTTCCCACCGAGATGGCTGACACACCCGAGTCGGGCTTGTCGATGAACTTGATCAGCACGAACAGCAGCGCGAGTGCCCCCGCCCCGCCCGCAATCATCCACGCCGGGAACGGGAGGGTGACGTGTGGCACGAACAGCTCGATCACCCACACGGCCAGGGCGACCAACGCCAGCAGGGCAACGAGCTTCGCGAGTGCCCCCGAATGCCAGCCGCTCTCACTGGCGCTGCCGCTGACGCTGATGTTTCCGACCTTGACCGAGCCGGTGGCCTTGTACCAGTCGAGGAACACGCTGATCAGCAGCACCAGCGCTCCTCCTGCCGAGATCCACACCGACCGGGGCACGACCGAGAAGTCCACGCTCGATGCCGGCGTCGATGGCCTCGGTGGTGCGGGCGGCTCGCTGCCGTACTCACCTCTGTCGTCTCGATGGTCGTCTTCGCTGCTCATCTCGTACCGTCCTTTCGCTCGTGGCGTGCACGTCGCGTGGCAAGACTCCAGGTGCATACGCGGCAAATTCCTGTTGAGTGCGCGATCGTCCACAGCTAACCTACATCAGCGCCCGGCCGGATTTCCCGCGTCGGATGCCTGAAGGGGTGAGCTCATGGGGTCGACCGTAAAGCGACTCGAAGTCGTGGGAGAAGCCTCCGAATGGATCTCGGGGATGAGCGCGAAGGGTGAGTTCCGGTGTTCGGGCTGTGGGTACGGGGTGACCGTGTACCGCACGCTGCCCGACTGCCCGATGTGCCGGAGCAGGGAGTGGACGCGGGTGCCGTGGCGCCCGTTCAGCCGCTCGTTCGCCGCCGGCAGCGACGTCGTGCGCTGACCTTCATCGCCTGCGGGACACTCGGCGATACACTCGCCCGGTGATCGCCGGCCCGCGACTGCTCTACCCACTGGTGTTCGTGGCCGGTGCGACCACGATGTCCACCGAGATGACGGCGTCGCGTCTGCTGGCGCCGTTTTTCGGCGCCTCGATCCTGGTCTGGGCCAACATCATCGGCCTGATCCTGATCTACCTCTGCGCCGGCTACTTCCTGGGCGGGCGGCTGGCCGACCGAAACCCCCACATGCCCTACCTGGCTCGCCTGATGCTGATCTCCGCCGCGGCGATCGCCGTCACGCCGTTCCTCGCAAAGCCTCTGCTGGATGCCGCCGTCGGCGCCTTCGCCGACGCCTCCGTGGGTGCGTTCCTGGGCTCGTTCTTCGCAGCGATGCTGATCTTCTCGGTGCCGATCACGCTGCTCGGCATGGCCTCGCCGTTCGCCGTCCGGCTGGGGGTGACCAGCGTCGAGAAGGCGGGCGAGGTGGCGGGGCGGATGTACGCGCTCTCGACCGCCGGCAGCATCCTCGGCACGTTTCTGCCCGTCGCCGTGCTGATCCCCGCCATCGGCACCCGGCGAACGATGCTGGCCACCGCGGCGCTGCTGGCGCTGGCGGCCGTGCCCGCGCTGGGGCGCCGGTACCTGCTGGCTCCGGTCGCGATCGTCGCGCTCGCGCTGCTTCCGCCCGGGCTCGTGAAGCCGGGCGACGGCGTGATCTACGAGGGCGAGTCGCCTTATCAGTTCATCCAGGTCGTCCAGCGAAGCGACGGCAGCCGCGTGTTGCACCTGAACGAGGGCTGGGCCGAGCACTCGCTGTGGAGGCCGAACCAGGTGCTGACCGGCGGCTACTGGGACAACTTCCTGCTGGCGCCGGTGCTGCACGGCGGCTCCGGGCTGCACAACCTGGCCATGGTCGGCTACGCGGGGGGAACGGTGGGCCGCGCCTACGGCGTCTACTGGCCGGAAGTGAACGTCCTGGGCATCGAGCTGGACGGCGACGTGACGGCAGCCGGCCGCCGCTACTTGGGGCTCGGCGACAACCCGCGCGTGCGGGTCGCCACCGCCGACGGGCGCACCTACCTGGAGGGGCACGACACGCGCTACGACGCGATCTTCCTGGACGCCTTCCGTCAGCCCTACATCCCCTTCTATCTCACCACGCAGGAGTTCTGGTCGCTGACGCTGCAGCGGCTCTCGCCGGACGGCATGGTGATGGCGAACGTCGGCCGCGTGCCCGGTGACGACCGGCTGCCGGACGCGATCGCCGGCACCATGGCGACCCGTTTCGCGTCCGTCTACGAGTGGCCCTCCGCTGACTTCAACGTGATCGTGGCCGCCTTCTCGACTCCCGTCACGAAGTCCGAGCTGGTGGCCCGGCTCGGCCTCGCCCCGGCGGGGCTGGCCGCCGTGCGGGACGCTGCGGCGCAGATGACGTCGGTGTCGCCCTCGTCGGATCCGCTCACCGACGACCGGGCTCCGGTCGAGTGGCTGACGGACCAGATGATCGTGCGGTACGCCGCTGCGGGTGGGACGGGGAAGTAAGTACCCTGCGCTCGTGGCAGTCCAGGTTCGCAGAGCTCTCCAGGTCGTCGCCGTGCTGCTGCTCGCCGGCATGGTCGGGCTGTTCGTCAAGAGCCTGATCGACAACGGCACCACGATCTCGGCGCTGGTGGCCGACGGCAAGCATCCGGCCGCACCCAGGGTCGATCTCGAGAAGCTCAATGGCGGCGGCACGATGTCGCTGGCCAGCCTGCGCGGCAAGATCGTGGTGCTGAACTTCTGGGCCTCGTGGTGCGGGCCGTGCAAGGACGAGGCACCGCTACTGCAGCAGATCTCGCTGCAGTACGCCGACCGGGGCGTGGTGGTGCTGGGCATCGATTCGCAGGACGCCTCGTCGGACGGCCGTGCGTTCGCCGACAACTACCACCTCACATACCCGTTGCTGCACACCGCCGGCAGCGACCTTTCGCACCGCTGGGGAGTGACCGGCTACCCCGAGACGTTCCTGATCGACCGCAGCGGACGGGTGGTGCGCCACTTCCCGGGTGCTGTCTCGGGCAGCGACGTGACCGAGGCGCTCAAGCCCCTGCTCGCCAGGGCGGCGGCGTGAGGCGATTTCTGATGCTGGCGGCCGTGCTCACCCTGGCCGTCGCGCAGCCGGCCCGCGCCGCCGAGGCCGACTGGTCGGTTGCGGAGCTCGAGAACGAGGTCATGTGCACGGTCTGCCATCAGCTGCTCAGCCAGTCCCAGTCCGCGTTCGCCGACGGAGTCCGGAAGCAGATCCAGGAGAAGCACGACCTCGGCTGGTCGAAGCAGCGGACGCTGGACTGGCTGGTGCAGCAGTACGGCGAGGAGGTGCTGGCCGCTCCGCCCAAGCACGGCTTCGACCTGCTGGCCTGGGTGATCCCGGGGGCGGTGCTGGTGGGCGGGGCGGGCATCGCCGCGGCGCTGGCGATCAGCTGGTCGCGGGGGCGGCGCCCGCCGCTTCCGCCCGCCGTGACCGCCGATTCGGCGATGGATGCCCGCATCGACGCCGACCTCGAGCGCGAAGAGTGAACGACGCTGCCGTCGCGTTCGGCGCCGGGCTGGTCTCGTTCGGGACGCCGTGCGTGCTGCCGCTGGTGCCGGCCTACCTCTCGGCGATCGGTATCCGCCCGGGCGGCACGCGCATCTCGCTGCTGCAGGCGCTGCCGTTCGTGCTCGGGTTCTCGCTCGTGTTCGTGATCCTTGGGGTGCTGGCGGGCCTTGCCGGCGGCCAGCTCGCCGACCACCGCCAGCAGCTGGCGAAGCTGTCGGGGATCGTGATCGTGGCGATGGGCTTTGCGATGCTCGGCCTCTTGCCGCTGCCGTTCCTCGACCGCACGTTCGCTCCGGCGGTGGAACCGGCGCTTAGCAGCGGCTCGCCTCTGCTTCTGGGAGGCGCGTTCGGAGTGTGCTTCACGCCCTGCGTGACGCCTGTGCTGGGATCGCTGCTGGCGCTCTCGGCCGGCGCGGGCACCGCCCTTCGCGCGGCCGGGCTGTTGGCCGCGTACGCCGCCGGGCTGGCGCTGCCGTTCCTGCTGGCGGCGGTGGCGCTGGGGCGCACGATGGCGCTGTTTCGGGTGCTGCGCGACCGCTATGACCTGGTGCGGATGGCCAGCGGCGCCGTGCTGGTGGCCGCCGGGCTGCTGGTCTTCTTCGACCGCACCTACATCCTGAACGGCTGGGTGAACAACGTGACGGGGTCGCTGTGAGCGTCGTTCAGCTGGCAGGGGTCGATCTCTTCTTCCGCGGGAAGATCGACGCCATGCTCGCCGCCTCGGGACATGAGGTGGTCGCGAAGCCGGGCGGGCCGCCGCCCGACCTGGTGATCGCGGACGTCAACCGCACCGATCCCGCCGAGGTGCTCGCCCGCTTCCCCGGGGTGCCGGTGCTCGGCTTCGGACGCCACACCGATCCCCAGCTGCTGCGCGCCGCGAGGCAGGCCGGCTTCGCGAAGGTGGTGGCCCGTTCGGTGCTCAGCGAACGGCTGCCGGAACTGGTCGAGGAACTGGTTCGCTGATGGAATCAATCATCTAGGATCTCGCGCATATCCCAGGAGGACCCTTGACGTACATCATCGCCGAACCCTGCATCGACCTGAAAGACAAGTCCTGCATCGACGTCTGCCCCGTGGACTGCATCCACGAGGCGGGCCGGATGCTCGTGATCGACCCCGAGGAGTGCATCGACTGCGGCGCCTGCGAGCCCGAGTGCCCGGTCGAGGCGATCTTTCCCGAGGACGCGCTGCCCGACAAGTGGGAGCCGTTCATCAAGATCAACTACGCCTACCCGGACAACAGCACGATCGACAAGCTCGTGGACGAGGTGAAGCCGCCCGAGGCGTGAGGCTCGGTGCGGCTCGGGTCGGGGTCAGACCCCGCTTCACGACCGGGGCGGCACCTAGATGTAGCCGAGGTTCTCCAGCGAGGCCTCGATCGCCGCGGCCTCCTCCGGCGTGTAGACCACGTCCGACCTGTCGCTCGACGCAGCTTCGCTGGTCGCCACCGCGCGGCCGTCCGTGAACAGCTCCGTCAGCACGCGGCCGTCCATGTCGTCCGGCACCGGCAGCCCCATCGCGTGCAGCGCGGTGGGCGCCAGGTCGACGATGTTCGCGCCCTCGATCTTGCCCGGCTCGATGCCGGGGCCGAGCGCCAGGATGATGCCGTAGCGGCGGTGGCGGCCGCCGCCGCCCTGGGCCGGCAGCCGCTCCACGATCGCACTCGCCGCCATCCGATCGGATGCCACGTACGCCCGCTCGCCGAAGTCGATCAGGATGTCAGGGATGCGGTGCAGCTCCCCACCGTCATAGACGTCCTCGCGGCGGT
>JAWVDZ010000356.1:0-3736 GCA_033856955.1 Gaiellales bacterium | reverse complement strand
GACGGCAACGGCTACTACTCCGTTCCGCAGCGTGACATTCCGGTCGAGGCGCACGTGCTGATCGTGGCCGACAGCTTCGATGCGATGACGTCCGCGCGCGCCTACCGCCCGCCGCTCACGATGGCCGAGGCGGTGCAGGAGCTTCGCGACAAGGCCGGCACCCAGTTCCATCCCCTGGTCGCGAACGCGTTTTCGTCAATGATCGAGGGCCAGCCGCTGCAGTCGGCGATCGGCCAGTCTCAGCTGGCCGCGCTGCGGGCCGAGTTCTCACGCATCCCGACGCTGCGGCTGCCGCGCATGAGCGCGCTGTTCTCGCCCGCCATGCTGGCCGTCTGCTCGGCCGCGGCCACCCTGGCGGCGATCGGCATTCCCGGCGTTCCGCTGAGCGTCCCCGCCGGGATCGGAGCGCTAACGCTGGCGCTGACCGGCATCACGCTGACCGAATCGATCTCGACCCGCCGCCGTCGCCGCTGGGCAGGCGCGGTGCTCTCTGCCGGCGGCTCGGCCGAGGCAGCGCTCGATGCGGCGGGCGTCGTGGGATGGGCGGTGTGGCTGAGGTGGATGCCCGAGGCCGAGCGGTACGAACCGCTCATGCCCGGCGACGTAGATGCCGGCGATGTGGCGGACATGTGCCGCCGGGCGCTTCGCACGGGATTCACGCCCGAGTCCGGGGTGCTCGACAGTGGCGCCCACTTCACCATCACGCCCGTGGCCGGGGACACCCCGCGGCTTGCCTTCTGCTCGCCTCGGCGGCTTTCCAGGTTCGAGCTGGGGCTGCTCGCGGAGATCGCCGATCGCGCGCTTCCGCCCCTGATCGACGCGGCCGACGAGCCGGCGTCCCTGACGCTGGTCGAGGGTGATCAGCGCTCGGGCGAGGCCGTCACCAAACAGGGCACCGTGATCATCGACCTGGGCGTGTTCGAAAACGTCCGTGTGGCCGCGGGCCAGCTGACGGCTGAGCGCGTTGTCGCCGATGCCATCGGTCGCCTGCGGATGCTGCTTCGCGCCGGCGACCTGATCGAGCAGATAGGTGAGGATCGGCTGGGAGCGCTGATCGCCGTCGCCGACGAGTCGCAGCTGAAGGCCGTCTGCAACCGGATGCGCGCGACGCTCGGCGAGGTGCCGGTTCCCCGGCGCGCCTCGAACATCGAACCGACCATTGTCTACAGCGTCAACGCCCAGACCTCCGGCAATCCGGAGCTGGCCGAGGTGCTGCGTCGCCTCACGGGCGAGCAGCGGGCGGCGGGCTGAGATGATCATCGGGCTCGCCCTGGTCGTCGGCCTCATGATCGCATGGGCCCTGGGCGCCCGGCTCTCGATGCTGGCGGAGCTGCGGTTCCGCGGAGACGCGCTGGTGTTCGCATCGCTGGCCGTGCAGCTGGCCGTCTTCACGCCGCTGCGCGCCGAGGTGCCCAATTCCTACGTGGTGCCTCTGCACCTGCTCAGCTATGCGTTGATCTTCGGATTCTTCGTGCTCAACCTGCGCGTGCCGGGCTTCTGGCTGGTCGGGTTCGGTGTGATCTCGAATCTGGTCGTGATCGTCGCCAACGGCGGCCGCATGCCGGTCTCGCTGGAGACGTGGCGCGCCACGGGCGGCGACGTGCGCCTGCTGGTGCAGCGCGGGTTCGACGACAACAACGTGCTGGCGGGACCGGGCACGCACCTGGGCTGGCTGGGTGACGTGTTCGCGCTGCCCAGCGGCGTGCCATTTGCCGCGGCGATCTCGATCGGCGACATCGCCATCCTGCTCGGCATGGTCGCGTTCGTGTACCGGGCCTGCGCGCCTCGTCCGGCCGGCAGGCCGGTCAGCCTTCTGGCGCCGCTTCGGTGGGCGGCGTTCCGCCGCGTGGTGGCGGGACGCATGGTGTCCGGGGTGGGCGACTGGCTGACCCAGGCCGCCGTCGTCACGTGGCTGTACCAGCACACGCACTCGACCTACCTGATCAGCGTGTTCCTGGTCGGCCTGATCCTGAGCATCACCACCGGCGGACTGGCGTCGGCGCCGCTGCTCGACCGGATCGGAAGCTTTCGTGTGCTGTCGTGGGTGGAGGGGTTGCGCGGCGGGCTGACGCTGCTGCTGATCCCGGCCGCCGTGGGCGGACAGGTGTACCTCGTGATCGCGATCTGCGCCCTGTCCTCGTTCCTGTCGGCGGCGACCAAGCCGAGCGCGGCGGGGCTGGTGCCCGACGTGCTGCCTCCCGAGTTGCTCCAGGCAGGCAATGCCGTACACAACCTCGCCCCGTCGATCAACTCGATCATCGGTGCCGCCGCAGGTGGCTTTCTGGTTATCCAGTTCGGCATCGGCATCGCGCTGGCGGTCGATCTGGCGACCTTCATCGCCGCCGCCGCTCTGTACCGCTCCTTCTCGGGGCTGACCGCCGCCACCCAGCCGCGATCGAGCGGTGACGAACCCCGCGTCTCGCGGCGAACCCTGCTGCGGTCGATCCTGCGCAGCAGGGTGGTGTTCTCGGTCACCGCGTCGTTCGCGTTCGCGACCGGGGCCTTCGGGCTGATGAACGCCGTCACGGCGCCGCTGTTCGACGACCGCTACCACCAGCCCAACGCGTACGGCTTCGTCGCAGCCATGATCGGCGTCGGCTACCTGTTCGGGGAGGCGCTGACCGGTCACGTCCGGCGGCATGCGGTCGTGCGCCGCTCGGTCAGCGTGGCCTTCCTGATCACCGCCGGGGCGGCCTATCTGCTGGCCGACGCGCCGACCGCCACCACGGCGTTTCTGGCGGCGTTTATGCTCGGCGCGGCCGATGGCGTCACCGAGGTGGCCCACGACACGCTGATTCAGCTGAACACGCCCCGTGAACTGCGGGCGGGAGTGTTTGCGATGGCAAACTCGATCGAGCGCGGCGGCATGGTGCTGGGCGTGCTGGCCGCACCGCTGCTGCTGAACGGCCGCTCTCCGGAGACGGTGGTACGGCTCTCGACCGGGCTCTTGCTGGTCGGCGCGGGGATCGCCGCGATCGGTCTGGTGCGCCGGATCGCGACCGACGAGGCGCTGGATGAGAAGGCGGCCGGCGCCGAGCCGGGATCGGTCGGCCATGCGGTGTCCGCATTCGAGCTGTCGGACGGCGATCACGAGCCGGTGCCCGTGGCCGGGCTGGCGACCTCGGGCGCGGTCGCGCTCGTGGTGCTGGGACGAAGCGAGGATCGCGAGCGCGAGTCGATGGTGCGCGAGCTCGCCGACGGCCTGCGCGAATCGGCGTTCCCGCTGGTCGTGGTGGCGGAGGGCTCGGCAATCGCCGAGCGGCTGGCCGCGAGCCGTACCGCGCGGGTGCTCGAGGATCCGTCGGGAGCGGCCCACCGTGCGCTCGGCATCCCCGTGCGCGGTCTGCGACGCCGGTCGCGGGGTGGGGTGTTCGTGATCGACGCCGGGCTTGTGGTGCGGTTCGCCTTCGTCCCGACAGAGGACGACCAGTGGATTCCGGCCTCGTTCGTGCTCGGCCGCATGGCCCGCATGGCGCCGGCCGCGCCACTCGAGGTGCAGCTGCTCCGCACCGATCTGCGAAGCCCCTCGGCAGGCCCCGCGCCCGCTTCGGACTCGCTCTAGCTGGCTATACTCACGCTCTCGCGGGGCTATAGCTCAGTTGGGAGAGCGCCTGGATCGCACCCAGGAGGTCAGCGGTTCGAATCCGCTTAGCTCCATTTTGCGGCTCAACCAGCCCTTTCTGAGTTCCCCAACCGGATTCGAACGCACACCGATTCTATTGTTCGCGCAACCGTG
>JAWVDZ010000355.1:0-3904 GCA_033856955.1 Gaiellales bacterium | reverse complement strand
GCAACGGGCCGCCGGAGGTGATCACGGGGATCTCGGAGTTTCGGATCACGTGGCGGTTGATCACCTCGCGGTGGCGAAGCCCCTTCGCCCGGGCGGCGACGACGTAGTCGAGCCCCAGCGTGTCGAGCATGCCGGCGCGCATCAGCCGGACGCAGTACGCCATCGGGATCAGGCTGAGCGTCAACGACGGCAGCACCTTGTTCTCCCAGCCCTGCTCCCAGCCGCTGGTCGGCAGCCAGCCCAGCTTCAGCGAGAGCAGGTAGATCAGCCCGGTCGCCACCAGGAAGTTCGGGATCGCCAGCCCCAGCCCTGAGATCGTCTTTCCGACAGCATCCAGCAAGCCACCCGGGCGCAGCGCGCCGGCAATGCCGAGCGGGATCCCGATCAGGAACGCCCACGCGGCCGCCAGCACGCCCAGCTGTACTGTGGTCGGCGTCTGCTTGACGATGATGTCGGTGACCGACCGGTCGCGGAAGCTGAGCGACGGCCCCAGATCGAACGTCGCTATGCCGCGCAGGTAGTTGACGTACTGGTCGTACCAGGGGAGGTCCTGGCCGTAGCGGCGTTCGAGGTTCGATCTGATCGAGGGCGGTTCGTAGTCGCCGTACTTGACCCAGGCCTCGCTGGACATGCCCATCAGGTTCCCGTGCCGGAACGGATCGCCGCCGATGGCCCGCATCATCAGGAAGATGATGGTTATCACGAGCAGCATCACTGGGAACGTCCACAGGACGCGGCGGAGGATGAACAGACCCACGGTCCTGGTTGCGACGAGCCGTCCGGGGAGAAGTTGGCGCGAGACCGCCTCAGGATGCGTGGGGCAGGCGCAGCGTCTTCTCCCAGGTCGAGAAGCGCGGCTGGGCCTCCATTCCGACTCGCTCATACAGCCGGTTGGCGCCGGTCGTGGACTCGCTGTCGACCAGCAACAGGACGCCGGCGAGGCCGCGCTCATGGAATCCGACGAAGCTCGACCGGAGCATCGCGTCGGCGATGCCCCGCCCGCGCGCCTCGGCCCGCACGCCGACCAGCGCGATGTACCCGAGCTCGGGCTCCTGCGAGGAGCGCGGCTCTCCGACCAGTGCGCCCACCAGCCGCTCACCCTGCCAGGCCATCCGCCACAGGCTCGGTTCGAAGTGCGGGACTTTGACGTGCTGGCGAAGCCAGCGATCCTTGGTCTCGAACGTGCCGCCCCAGTGATCGTTGAAGGCCTCGGCCAGGCAGCGATGGGCGTCACCCTCCTCGCCCGGCCGCAGCGTCCGGATCTCGATGCCCGGGATCGGCTCCGGTGGCGGCGGCGCGTGTTCGAAGCGGATCCGCATCGCCCAGAACCGCCGCACCTCGCGGAAGCCCTGGGAGCGAAGCAGCTCGGAGACGTGCGGCTCGTCGGAGAGCGTCCCGATGTGAAGCACGACGCCCTCGCCGAGCGGCGCCATGGCGACGAACCGCTGGGCGCGCCGCTCCGCATCGCGGACGATCGCCGCACCGAGCCCGCGACCGTGGTGCTGCAGCCGTACTCCGCCGACGGAGAACACCCTGGTGTACGGCGGGTCGGATTCGAGCGACAGATACCCCACCACCTCGCCGCCGTCGGCGACGATCACGGCGAAGTCCTGCTCGAGATCAGCGTCCTCCGCGGCCCACGGTGACGTCAGCCACTCGACGTCGACAACGGGCACGCCGGCCAGCTCCACGGACTCCTCGTTGAACATGTCGACCACCACCTGCGCATCCTGCGTCCGCGGCGGCCTGGCGCTGTATCCGTCGGGAAGCTGCATCGACCCATCGTAGGTCTGGATGGATGTCGCTGGGGGTTTTACGACTTCACGAGGCTTCCACATCGCGAACCGACGATTGACGTGCTCCCCCGACCGCGGCGACTACGACGATCCAGCGGCCGCGTGTCGCGCACTCACCGACGTCGTCGCCAAGCTGGATGCGCCTGGGCGAGCCCTATGCATGTGTCCGTTGATGATCCGTCCCACCAGCAAGGCGGTCGGCATCTACCGAGGCAAGCGGCGAACCATCCAGCTCGATGGATGCTCACTGTGCGGACTGCGCGGCATTGCAGCCGATATCGCACTGCTCATGCCAGGCGCGCAGACTAGCCGGCGACCAAGCAGCTAACGCGCGACGGGTAGGCGAGCGGATGCGCACGTCCTTCGCGGAAGGGCCGGCGAGGTCGGCGGTCGCTGGGTGCAGGCTGGGCGGAGTGTGTGGTCAAGCCGTTGATCACGGGTATGCCACTTGGCGGTGTCACTGGATGCCGTTTAACCCCCGTGACCCCCTCCCAACACCCCGTCACCCCCACGCGACACTCCCGCCGCCAAACTCCCCCCATGCACCTCCCCAGCCTCTACAAGGCCCGCCACATCGGCAAGCAGAACGCGTGCGCGATCTGTGTGGATCGCACTCGGGGGCGGACGCGTCGGGTGGGCTTCGGATATGGCGTGGAGGTGTGGCTGTGTCCTGGCCACGCGTCGGTCGAGTTTCTGACCCAGCGAAGCGGTCGTGATCTGGTCGTCACCCTGTCCGGCATCTGGCATGCGAACGGCTGCATGACGGCGGCCAGGCATCGTGCCCTGGATGCCCATCTCGCGTCGCTCAAGGCCCGCTCGCCGCGACCGCAGCCGGGGTCGTATGCCTGGCCGCGGGTGCGGGTTCGATGCGAGCAGCTGTTCGCCGCCGGCGCGCCGCTGGCGAGCGTGGTGCACGGAGCGCAGGAGGCCGACTACGCCAGCGCCGAACCGCCCAGCCGCCGAACGATCCAGCGCTGGCGGTCGCAGCGGCGCTGGGTGCGGCCGCCGCCGGCCGATGTCACGAAGGCGGCGGCAGCACCGGCCCCGCGCGGTTCACGTCCAGGTAACGCTCCTGCATGAAGTGCGCGGCGGTGATCATGTGCAGCTCGGTCACCAGGTGCGTACGCCGATCGATCGCGAGCCGGAAGAAGGTCGGCCCCTGGGGCAGCACCAAGGTGACCTCGATGCTGTCGGCGGTGCCGCCGGAGATGTAGGCCGCCGTCGCGCCCTTCGCCCAGAACGGGTTGGGCACCGAGAGCGGGCTGAAGGGCTGCTCCACCCACGCCCCGTTCGTGTAGTCCCAGCGGCGCTTGCCGATGATGCGCGAGCGGCTTCCCCCCGTCACGTCGATCGAGAGCCGGTCGGGTGACTGAGCGATGAACGTCGTGTGCACCGAGTGCTTCGGATCCGAGGCGAGGTCGTTCTCGATCCGAACCGAGGACAGCGCCCGAAGCGCCCGTGCCGTCTCGGCCACGAGCCGCGCGGCCCGCGCGGCGCTTGCCGACGGCAGCGCGAGCACCGCTCTGCGGGGCGGGTGGTTGCCCTCCAGCACCGAGACCGCCAGCCGGCTCGAGCGGGGAGGAAGCGGCGCCTCGTAGCAGACGCCGTCGGTGCCGCGGCAGGGAAGCGCCACCCGGCCGCCGACGATGACCATCGCCGCTCGCGGCGACTCGCCGCTCGCCGCGAGGATCGTGAACCGGCCGCGTCCGCCGGCCACCCGCTGCACTCCAACCGCCAGGTCATCCGCCTCGGCCGCCGCCACCGGCCCGGTCGCGGCCGGCGCGACGGGGATGCCGGGCGTGGCCTGCCGGGCACCGATCGGAATCGTCGCCGCCCAAGTCCGCGTGCCGGCCGCGACCTGCGCCGTCAGCCGGCCGGGCGAGAGTCCCGGCGCCGTCCCCGCCCACAGGCCGGCAGCGACCCGGCGCAGGTCGATGCTCGTCTGCGAGCCGCGCTCGTCGACCACCAGCAGCGACGCCGATTTCTCACCGGCCGGCAGCCGCAGCAGGAACGCGTTTGCGCCGGCGTGGCCGGGCCACACGCTCAGCTGCGAGCCGCCGCCGAGTGCGAATGACGCCGTGCCGCCGGCGGGTGCCGACGGTGCGGCC
>JAWVDZ010000354.1:0-4333 GCA_033856955.1 Gaiellales bacterium | reverse complement strand
AACCGGTGAGCCCGCCACAGGTCAGCTGACCGTGAGCGTTCCCTTCATGCCGGCGTCCTCGTGGCCCGGCACGGAGCAGTAGTACTCATACGTGCCCGGCGTGAGTGTGGCCGTGACGGTCGAGGTGCCGCCGTCCGCGACCTGGTTGCCCTTCTCGTCCACGCCGTTGCCCTTGATCGAGATGTCGTGCGTCGTCGACTGCGGGTTGACGGCGCTGAGCGTGACGGTGCCCGCCGTGGCCGTCGCGGTTGTCAGCGTGAAGGCGAAGCCGGAGTCGGCGATCGGGATCTCGACCACCTGTCCGCCGCCACCGCCGCCGGTGCCGGGCGGTGCGGATGTGTCTCCGCTCGACGATCCGCCGCCGCAGCCGGAGGCCATCAGCACGATCGGGACTGCGACCAGCAACACAGCGATCCTTGCAGCTTTCATATGTGGAGTCCTTCCATCAGGGGCTCGTGATCGCCCGTCGTGCGGGCCGGTACACCATACGGGGATTCGTAAACATTCGGTGTGGCCGGCGCTTCCTGAGAACCCGTCTGGTAGCCTCCGAGCCTATGTTCGCCGCCCGTGGCCAGGCGCGCGCAGCGGGTCGCGCTCGAGTTTCGCGCGTGTCCGCCGCGCTCCTCATCCTGACAACACTCCTGCTGTCCGTCTCGCTGACGCAGGCGGCCGCGTCGCCGACGATCGCCTCCAAGCGGGCCGAGGCCAAGCAGGTGGCGCTCGAGATCCAGGACATGCAGTCCCGGCTCGAGAAGCAGATCGAGCGCTACGACGCGGTTCACCAGCGGTACCTGGACACCCGCCGCAAGCTGCGCGACAACAAGGTGCTGCTGTCGGTGGCGAAGAGCAACCTCGCGCGCGCCCAGCAGCTGCTCGCGAACAGCTTGACGAACGCCTACAAGACCACCGACACCGGCCAGGACGTGGTCTCGTACCTGCTTGCGGCGCACTCGTTCAACGAGCTGGTTGACCACGTGCAGCTGCTCCAGCGCTCCAACGACGCCAACAGCGCGCTGATCTCGCAGATCGCCAACACCAAGCACGAGATCACGGTGCGCACGGCGGAGCTCAAGGTGCAGACGGCGCAGCTTCGCAGCGACACCGCCGAGCAGCTCGCCGCCAAGCATCGCGTCGAGGCCGGGCTGAGCCATCTCGAGGCCCGCAAGGCGCGGATCGGCGCCGACATCCAGCACTTGATCGACCAGCAGCAGGCGGCGGCCGACGCCGCCGCGCGAGCCCGAGCGGGAGCCGGCGGCGGAGACATCAACATCCCGATCCCGCCCTCCAGCACGCTCGGCGGCCAGGCGGTGGCGATCGCGATGCAGTACCTCGGCACGCCCTATGTCTGGGGCGGCGCCGCGCCCGGTGGATTCGATTGCTCGGGCTTGACGATGTACGTGTGGAGCCAGCTGGGCGTCTCGCTCCCGCACAACGCGCTGGCACAGTACGGGTACGGCACGCCGGTGCCCAGCAACGCCCTGGAGCCCGGCGACCTGGTGTTCTTCGACGGCCTCGGCCACGTCGGCATCTACGTCGGCAACGGCGCCTTCATCCACGCTCCGCACACCGGCGACGTGGTCAAGATCAGCAGCCTGACCGGCTGGTACTCCGACAACTACGTCGGCGCCCGCCGCGTCGCCTAGTGGTCGGTTAGCGCTGGCGCTCCAGCCAGCGCGCGAGCGTCTCGCCGGTGTCCAGCACGTGGGCGTGCAGCATCCGCCGCGCCTTCTTCGGCTCGGGTCGGTTGAGCGCCTCGGCGATGCGGTCGTGGTCGGCCGCGCTGCGCGGGACGATGCCCGGATCGGCGGCGAACGTGTGCCAGGCCAGCGAGCGCGGCACGCGGTTGGTAAGCGCCTGCACCGTGTCGCGCAGCGGCGGGCAGTTCGCCGCCGCCAGGATCACGTTGTGGAACAGCTCGTTGGCCTGCGAGCACTGCTCGAGCGCGATCAGCCGGCCGCGCTCGTCGGACGCCGGCAGCTGGGCATGGCGGGCGGCGCCCGCCCGCAGCAGCGCCTGCGCCGTGTCCAGATCGGCGTTGTCGTAGGTCGTCAGCTGGCCCGCCGCGCGCTCGGCGGCCAGCCCCTCCAGCTCCGACCGGACGAGGAAGATGTTGCGGCACTCGTCCGGTGAGAACGAGCGCACCAGCGCGCCGCGGTGGCCGAGCTGCTCGACCAGCCCGATCGCCTGAAGCTGTCGCAGCGCCTCGCGGATCGGCGTGCGGCTGACGCCGAAGCGGGCCGCCAGGTCCTCCTGGCGCAGCCGCGTGCCGAGCGGAATGCGGCCGGTGATGATCTCGACCTGGAGCTCGTGGGCGAGGTCGTCGGCACGGCTGGCGGTACTGGGGGGCGGTGGCACATGAGCGATCCTACAACCCGGCCTTGGAACTCGACGTGCTTCGCCTCGGGCTTCGCCGATTGCGCACCCGGGAGCGGTGGCCAATCGGGCTGGCTGAGGGACTTAGGCCTCGGCTTCCTCGCGCAAGCATGCTTGCCTGCCCGACCCAGCTTGTTGAACGCCCCAGGTGTTCGCTGCAATCATCACAGTTGCTCGGCGGCCCTCACACCGCTCGGCCAGTACGTGGTGGGAGTCGCGGTCGGCTGGTGCCGACTGCACTGCTGGAGGGTCTGTGAAATCGGGGCGAGCCCCAGGGTGCCACTTGGCCGTGTGAGTCGATGCCACTTGGTTTTCTCAACCCTCTTGTGGCGTGTCGTCACCCGCTCTCCACACCCTCTGCGCCAGACTGGAGCGCATGCACCTTCCCAGCCTCTACAAGGCTCGTCACATCGGCAAGCAGAATCCCTGTGCGATCTGCGTGGATCGAACTCGGGGGCGGACGCAGAGGGTGTCGTTCGGTTACGGGGTCGAGGTCTGGCTCTGTCCGGGACATGCATCGGTTGAATTCCTCACCGGGCGCAGCGGCCGCGACCTGGTGGTGACGTTATCGGGCATCTGGCATGCGAACGGATGCATGACGGCGTCGCGGCATCGTGCTCTTGATGCCCACCTCGCAGCGCTCAAACGGCGACCGGCGCGGTCGCGGCCCGGATCGTATGCCTGGCCCCGTGTCAGGGTGCGCTGCGAGCGCCTGTTCGCGGCGGGTATCCCGGTCGCTCGTGTGGTCGAGCGAGCGCAACGGGCAAGCTACGCGAACGCCGAGCCGCCCAGCCGCCGAACGATCCAGCGCTGGCGCTCCCAACGCCGATGGATCTCACCGGCCGCGCGAGCCGACCGACCGCCCTGAGCACCTGATGTATCCCAAGATTTGAAGTTTGGATCCAAACAGGCTACGGTTCGAAGAACGGCGAGCGAAAACGTTTGCAGCCGCCGCTTCCCGACACCGTCCCCGGAGTAATGGCCATGACCGAGACCGCCGAGACTGCCAAGCTTCCCGAGATCGAGCACGTCAAGTCGCGCAAGAACGGGCTGGACGTGCTGGCCGACATCTACCGTTACGCCGAGCTCGGCTTCGGCGCCATCGAGCCCGACGACCTGGCGCTGTTTCGCTGGTACGGGGTCTACACGCAGCGGGCGGAGGCGTCGGCTGCCAGCGGCGATCCGGGGCCGTCCGAGGAGACCGACGGTCTGTTCATGCTGCGGATCAAGTTCCCCAACGGCATCGTCAGCGCCGACCAGCTGCGCACGATCGGCTCGCTGGCTGAGCGCTACGGCCGCAGCATGGGGGACATCACGACCCGCCAGAACATCCAGCTCCACAACCTCTCGATCGAGGACATGCCGCTGGTGCTGGACGAGCTGAATGCGGTCGGGCTCTCGTTCACGCAGGCCTGCGGCGACGTCTGGCGCAACATCGTCGGCTGCCCGCTGGCGGGCGTGGACGGCCACGAGCTGATCGACTCGCGGCCGCTGGTGGCCGAGCTCGAGCGCACCTTCGTCGGCAACCGCGAGTTCGCGAACCTGCCGCGCAAGTTCAAGGTCTCGGTGTCGGCCTGCGCTCACCACTGCGCGCAGCACGAGATCAACGACATCGGCCTGGTCGCCGTGGACAAGGACGGCGTGGTCGGCTACGACGTCTGGGTCGGCGGCGGGCTGGGCACATCCGCCAAGATGGGCCGGCGGCTGGACGTGTTCGCGCTGCCGGACGAGGCGGTCGAGATCTGCCGCGTGATCACCGAGATCTTCCGCGACGAGGGCAAGCGCACCAAGCGCACCCGCGCCCGGATGAAGTTCCTGGTCGACGAGTGGGGCGTCGATCGGCTGCGCGCAGCGGTCGAGGAGAAGCTGGGCCACGAGCTGTCGCGCTCGGTCGAGCCGGGCGTGGCGATCGATCCTCACCGCGACCACCTGGGCATCCATCCGCAGCTCCAGCACGGCC
>JAWVDZ010000353.1:0-4581 GCA_033856955.1 Gaiellales bacterium | reverse complement strand
ATACCGACCGCGTGCACGTCGCCCGTGCGCTGGTCGATCGCAACGACAGACGGCTCCGAGAGGACGATGCCCCGGCCGCGTACATACACCAGTGTGTTTGCGGTGCCGAGATCAACCGCCATGTCGCGACCGCCAAAACCGGTCAGTGAGTTGAAGATGCCGATAAAACGTTCCTTTCGTAATCGCTGCAAATGCCGCAATTGAAGGCAGCGCAGTCTAGCAGCGGACAGCCTGCCCGGTCTCCGAGAGCAGATCCAGCAGAGCGGCCACGGGCAGGCCGACCACGTTCGTGTAGTCGCCGCTGATGCTCGTCACCAGCGCCGCTCCCTTCCCCTGCACAGCGTATCCGCCAGCCCGGCCGCGCCACTCACCTGTCGCCACGTACCACGCGACATCGCCGTCCGGCAACGGCCGGAAGGTGACCTCGGTGGTGGCCAGCCGCGTGTGCGCGACGCCGGACACGCGCAGGCAGATGCCGGAGTGCACGAGGTGGGTGCGGCCGCTCAGCAGGCGCAGCATCGAGGCCGCCTCGACCTCGCCGGCCGGCTTTCCCAGCAGGCTGCCGTCAACATCGACAACGGTGTCGACCCCCAGCACGAGATCGCCGTCGCCCGCCCCCGACACCTTCCCGAGGGCATGCTCGGCCGCTGCTTGCGCAGGCGGCACGCCCGGCAGCTCGCGCTCCACGTAGACGCTCGCGATCGCGGTGAACGCGAACCCGAGCTGGTCGAGGATCGCGCGCCGCTGCGGCGATCGCGAGGCCAGCAGCAGCGGGCCGGCCGGAATCACACCAGGTCGGCCGGCGAGAAGTAGATCGCGATCTCGCGCTCGGCCGAGGCCACGGAGTCGGAGCCGTGGATCACGTTCTCGCCCAGCTCCAGGGCGTAGTCGCCGCGGATCGTGCCGGGCGCCGAATCGAGCGGATTGGTGGTTCCCATCATCGTCCGCACGGTCGCCACCGCGGCCGGCCCTTCCAGCACCATCGCCACGACCGGCGCCGAGGTGATGAACTCGATCAGGCCCGGGTAGAACGGCTTGCCCTCGTGCTCGGCGTAGTGCTGGGCGGCCTGCTCGGGTGTGACGCGCAGCAGCCTCATCCCGCGCACCGCGAAGCCGCGCCGTTCGAACCGCGCAAGGATCTCGCCGGACAGGTTCCGGGCGTGGGCGTCGGGCTTGATCATCACGAACGTTCGCTCGAGATCGGGCATCGGGTCTCCTTGCCGGTCAGGCTTCGGTGGTCGTGCGGCGCGTGACGACGTCACGTGCGCGCGGCTCCGCCGGCAGTGATCCGGCCGTAACCGCGGTCTCGCAGTACGGGCAGAGCCGCCATTCGGGATCGAGTGGGCTCTTGCAGCGCCGGCAGGCGTTCTTGAGCTTTGTGCCGCAGTGCGGACACGACAGGAAGCCCGGCTCGGCCGGGTTCCGGCAGTATGGACAGACCTCGTCGGCGCCCAGCCGACGCTCCATGGCGCGGATCTCGAGCTCGCGCTCCTTCACGTCGCTGAGGTACTCGGGCGGGCGCAGGAACAGGTAGATCACGACGCCGAGCGGGCCGAACAGCACCGCGGCGGCCACGCAGACAGCCACGATCACCGGATCATCGATCCGGCGGCGGGCGTCCTTGGCCGTCCAGAATGCGAGCGCCAGCCAGATCGCGATCACAAACAGCGCGGTGACGCGCACGATCGCGACGAAGTAGCCCGAGCTGAAGAAGTCGCCGATGCCCGAGAGCGGACCGGAGCTTGAGGCGGATGAGGAGGCGAGCACAGTCACGCGGGCGTCGCGCTGCAGTGTACGGGCCACGCCGGTCGGACCGCAACGGTTGCGGTGTGGGTCCTAAGAGTTCAGGTCGTTGATCAGATACAGCGAGCCGCAGACGACCACTGCGCCGTCCGGCCCCGCCAGCACGCGGGCGGCATCAAGCGCCTCCTGCGGCGACTCCGCCACCGGTCCTCCCGCCAGCGAGGCGACAGTCTCGGCCGGCATCGAGCGGGGATTGGTCGAGCTGGTGGCGACGATCGTCGGACAGACCGTCTTCAGCAGGGAGATCATGGCGGAGACGTCCTTGTCGGACAGGGCCGAGAAAACGGCCACCGCCTGGCGGTCGCCGAGCAACGCCGGCAGCTCGCCGACCAGCCGCTGCATCCCGGCCGGGTTGTGCGCCCCGTCCCAGACCTCCATCGGCCGGCCGTCCCGCACCTCGAGCCGGCCGGGCACGCCCATCTCGGCGATCGCCGCCGCATCCACCGTCCACCCCAGCGCAGCCTCCACGGCCGCCTGCGCAACGGCGCGGTTCTGGTCCTGGAACGAGCCGCCGACCGACACCACCTGCGTCCACGCCGCCTGCGGTGCGGCATGCTCCCAGCCCGGCTCGCCGATCACCAGGTGCCCGCCGTCCGGCACCACCGCCAGCTTCTCGCGGGCGATCTGCTCGCGGCTTCGGCCCAGCAGCTCCGAGTGTTCCATCGAGACGTTGGTCAGCACCTGCACCGCCGAGCGGGTGAGCACGTTGGTGGCGTCCAGGCGGCCGCCCAGGCCGGCCTCGACCACCGCCCACTCCACGCCGTCGCGGGCGAACGCCAGCAGCGCCGCCCCGGTCAGAGCCTCGAACTGGGTCAGCGGCAGGCCGGCGTCGCGCACGGCCGAGATGGCCTCGTCATAGGCATCCCGGGCGATCACGTCGCCGCGCAGCCGGATCCGCTCGCGGAAGCTGGTGATATGCGGCGAGAGGTAGGCGCCGGTGTGGACGCGTTCGGCTTCGAGCAGCGCCTCGGCGAAGCGAACGGTGGATGACTTGCCGTTGGAGCCGACCACGTGGATGGCGTCGAACTCGCGCTCGGGATGCCCCAGCGCTGCCAGCAGGTCATGCATCCGGTCGAGGCCGAAGTCCATCCCCATCAGCTCGAGCGAATCGATGTAGTCGTCAGGCCCCACGGCGCCTGGATGTCCTTTCACAGGTCGGCCAAGCGTTGCTTGAGGTCGGCCACCTCGGCCTCGAAGCGACGCGCCTTCTCGCGTTCTGCCTCCACCAGCTCGGCCGGTGCGCGTTCGGTGAAGCGCTGGTTGGCGAGCTTGGCCCGGGCGCGCTCGAGCTCGGCGAGCGCCTCGTCCAGCTTGCTCTGGAGCTGGGCGGCGTCGGCGGAGGCAACCGCGGAAGCGGCCGGAGCCGCATCGTCGACCGAGACGGCCGCGCTCTTCGGCAGCAGCGAGCGAAACAGGGTGTCCGAGCGCACCACGACCGACGGCGTCTCACCTTCGTTGGCGATCCGCCGCGCCACCGAGACGACCTCCATGTCGTGACCCGCCGCCTCCTCCAGCCCGGCGTCGCGCCGCTGCGGCTGCGGTTCGGGCAACGGCGAGGCCATCAGCAGGTCGCGCTCTCCCGGCATAAAGCTCCAGATCTCCTCGGTCACGAACGGCAGCACGGGGTGAGCGACGGCGAGGATTCGCTCCAGCACCCACAGAAGCGTCGCGGAGACGTCACGGCGGGCCTCCTGGTCGTCGCCATAGAGCCGGGACTTGGTGACCTCCACATACCAGTCGCAGAAGTCGTTCCAGATCAGCGAGTAGAGCGCCTTGACCGCGCCCGCGAAGTCGTACTCGTCGATCAGGTGCAGCACCTCCTCGCTCGCTCCCTCCAGCCGGGAGAGCATCCAGCGGTCCTCAAGCGTCGTGTCCCCCGCCGCCGGTGCCACCGTTGTGTCGGACTGGAGCAGCACGAACCGCGACGCGTTCCAGAGCTTGTTGGCGAGCTTCGCACCCTCGTCGATCATGCCCTCCGCGAACCGCACGTCCTGCGTCGAGCTCATCTTCAGCAGGCCGTAGCGGGTGCCGTCGGCGCCGTAGCGCTCGACCAGGTCGAGCGGGTTGATGCCCGTGCCGAGCGACTTGGACATGCGCCGCCCGTCGGGTGCCTGGATGGTCGAGTGGATGAAGACGTCCGGGAACGGGATCTCGCCCATGAACTCGATCCCCATCATCATCATCCGCGCCACCCACAGATTGATGATCCCGCGGTCGGTGACCAGCACGTTGCTCGGGTAGAAAGCGGCCAGCCGCTCGGTCTGCTCCGGCCAGCCGAGCGTCGCGAACGGCCAGAGCGCGGACGAGAACCAGGTGTCAAGAACATCCGGATCCCGTTCCAGCTGCGAGGAGCCGCACTCGCTGCAGCTGTCAGGCTCGATCACGGCGCAGGTGGAGTGGCCGTCTGGGCAGTACCAGACCGGGATCTGGTGGCCCCACCAGAGCTGCCGGGAGACGCACCAGGGACGGATGTTGTCCATGAAGTCGAAGTAGATCCGCTCCCGGCTGCGAGGCACGAACCGCACCGCGCCGGAGCGCACCGCCGCGTTGGCGGGCGCCGCCAGCTCCTGCATCTGCATGAACCATTGCAGCGAGATCAGCGGCTCGATGCGGTCGCCCGATCGGTCGCAGTGTCCAACCTCGTGCTCGTAGTCATGCTCATCGCCCAGTAGCCCCTGCGCGAACAGGTCGTTTCGCACACGCTCGCGGGCCTCGGCCGCGGTGAGTCCGGCGTACTCGGGCACGAGGTCGGTCATGCGGCCGTCGAACCCGATTGCG
>JAWVDZ010000352.1:0-5883 GCA_033856955.1 Gaiellales bacterium | reverse complement strand
GTGGGTGAGGACGACGATGTCCACCTCGTCCGCCGCGCATGCCGCCTCGGCAAGCGCCCCCAGCAGGTCGGCCTGCCCGCCCGGCCAGTCGACGGCGTACGAGCCGGAGCCGGCATCGATCAGCGCCGTTGCTCCGCTGCCGCGCAGCAGCATCACGTTGGACGGCACGTCCACCGTGTCCTCGAAGGCGCCCTCCGGGCCGAGCATCCGCCCCTCCATCGGCAGCACGCCCGCGGTCAGGAGCACCGGGCGCCAGCCGCCGGTGGGCTCGAGCTCGATCACTCGAACAGCGCCGTCTGCGCCTCGCTCCGCCGCCGGCTCCGCGCCTGGCGGGGTAGAGCGCGCTCCATGTCGGCCAGGATCGTGCGCTCCGTCCGCGACGCGATCAAGGGCTCACCGATTCCATCCACCCAGACCCGCGTGCGGCGGCCGTCGCCGCGATCGTCCTCGATCCGCTCCAGTGCGAAGATGCGGTCGGCGCGAACGTGCTTCCCGTAGCCGAGAAAGACCATCGCCGCCGGCGCGGGCGCGGCCATCTCAGAGAGCCTCGATCACCTCGCGCAGCGAGGCGCAGACGTACTCGATGTCCTGGTCTTCGAGCTGGACGAAGAAGGGCAGCGCGAGCGTCGAGCGGCTGACGCGCTCGGTCACCGGCAGCATGCCCTCGTGCATCCCCAGCCGGCGGTATTCCGGTTGCAGGTGAATTGCCGGCAGGTATGGCCTGGTGGCCACCCCCCGCTCGGCCATGCCCTCGATCACGGCCTGGCGGTCGATCGACGCGTCCAGCCGCACCGGGTAGATGAACCAGCTGCGCGGGTGCGGGCCCTCGTAGGGCCGCTCCACGCCCGGCAGGCTCTTCAGGAGCTGGTTGTAGCGGCGGGCGACGCGAGCGCGGCCCTCCAGCATCATCTCGAGCTTCTCGAGCTGGGCGAGGCCGACCGCGGCCGACATCTCGTCCATGCGGAAGTTGAACCCCAGCCGCTGATGCACGAGCCAGTCCCCATTGTCGGAGCGACCCTGGTTGACGATGCTGCGCAACTCCCGCTCGACGTCCGGGTCATCGGTCGTGATCATCCCGCCCTCGCCGGTGGTGATCTGCTTGTTGGGGTAGAAGCCGTAGACGGCGGGGTTGCCGAAGCTGCCCACCGGGCGGCCGCCGACGCTGGCGCCGAGCGCCTCGCAGGCGTCCTCCAACACCGCGATGCCGTGCCGGCGCGCGATCTCGCTGATGCGGTCGATCTCGCACGGGTAGCCGAAGATGTGCACTGGGATGATCGCCTTGGTGCGGGGCGTGATCGCCGCCTCGATCGCGTCCGGGTCGATGTTGAACGTGCGCTCGTCGATCTCGGCGAAAACCGGCGTCGCGTGCTGGAACAGGATCACGTTGGCGGACGCGACGAACGAGAACGACGAGGTGATCACCTCGTCTCCGGGACCGACGCCGAGCCGCGCCAGGCCGGCGTGCAGGCCGGCGGTGCCGCTGGAGCAGGCAACCGCATGGCGCGTCCCCGTGGCGGCGGCGAATGCCTCCTCGAAGCGACGGTAGACCGGGCCCAGAGCCAGGTTGCCGGAGCGCAGCACGTCGAGCACCAGCTCCTCCTCGCGTCCGTCCAGATAGGGGCGGGCGAGTGGAATCTGACGTGCCATCACCATCGCTGACGGCCTATGACCCGACCGGCGCCGGCACCGGATACTCAAGGAACTCGGCGAAGCGCTCGTCGCGGCCCTCGACGGTCGCGAAGAACACCTCCTGCACCTGCTTGGTGACCGGGCCGCGACCGCCGATCTCCTGGCCGTCAACCGACGCGATCGGCGTCACCTCGGCGGCCGTGCCGCACAGGAAGGCCTCGTCGGCGAAGTAGAGATCCGTGCGCACCAGCGAGGCCTCGCGCACCTCGTGCCCCAGCGAGCGGGCGATCCTGATCACGCTGTCGCGCGTGATCCCCGGCAGGCAGGAGTCGCTCGTGGGCGGCGTGTAGAGCACCCCGTCCCTGATCACGAACACGTTCTCGCCCGAGCCGTCGGCGACGAAGCCCTGCTCGTTGAGGAGGATCGCCTCGTCGTAGCCGCAGCGGTTGGCCTCGTGCTTTGCCAGCACCGAGTTGATGTACTGACCCGACGCCTTGGCCGCCGGCGGCAGCGTGTTGGGCCCGTAGCGGCGGAAGCTCGAGACCTTGCAGCGCACACCGGTCTCCAGCGCCTCCTCGCCCAGATAGGCGCCCCACGGCCAGACGGCGATCGCCACCTCCACCGGGTTGTTGAGCGCGAACAGCCCCATCTCGCCGTAGCCGCGGTAGACGATCGGCCGCACGTAACACGAGTCGACGCCGTTGGCCGCGATCGTCTCGTGGATCGCCGCCGCCAGATCCGGCAGCGCCATGCCGAGGTCCATCTCATAGAGCGCGGCCGACCTGCGCAGCCGCTCGAGGTGCGGGGTCAGCCGGAACACGGCCGTGCCCTTGGGCGTCGCGTAGGCGCGGATGCCCTCGAACACCCCGGTTCCGTAGTGCAGCGCATGCGTCAGAACGTGGACCTGGGCGTCCTCCCACGGTACGAAGCTCCCGTTGCGCCAGATCTTCTCGGTCGTCTGCATGCGTCGTCCTCTGTGTCCGCGGGTGTGCGCAGATCGTACCGGACGATGCGCCGATCCGGGTCAGATGCGGCGGTCAGCGGCCTGAGCTTCTTTAGACGCCGGTCAGCGAGACGACCCTCACCGAGCGGATGCCGTGCTCGCCGCGGAGCCGTTCGAGCACACGCGCGTCGGGAGGCGTGTCGACCGACATCACCATCACCGCCGCCTCTCCGCGCTCGTTGCGCGAGACGTTCATGTTGGCGATGTTCGACCCCTCCTCGCCGAGCAGCGTGCCGACGCGGCCGATCATGCCGGGGCGGTCGTCGTTCAGCATCACCAGCATGTGGGCGTCCAGCTCGATCTCGACCTGGTAGGGGTGGACGGCGACCAGCCACGGCCGGTTGTCCCGGCCGATCGTGGTGCCGGAGACCGCCTCGCCGGGCACGGTGGCAACGGTGACGAGGTTGGTGAAGTCGCCGGCCGTGGGCTCGGCGGACTCGATCACGCGGATGCCCATGCCGTCGGCCACCGTGCGCGCATTGACCAGGTTGACGTGCTCGTCCACGTGGCCGGCGAAGGCACCGGCGAGCACAGCCGAGGTCAGCAGCCGGGTGTCGAACTCGGCCAGCGCTCCCGAACACGTGACCTCGACCCGCTGGAATCCGCCGCCCGAGAGGCCTGCTGCCAGCCGGCCAAGCTTCGCCGCCAGCGGCAGGAACGGGCCCAGCACCTCCATGTCCTCCGCCCGGGCCTGCGGGATGTTGACGGCGTTGGCGACGAACCCGCCGGTCAGCGCGGCGGCGACCTGCTCGGCGACGATCACCCCCGCGCGATCCTGAGCCTCCTGGGTCGACGCACCAAGGTGCGGCGTGACGACGACGTTTGGCAGCGTCAGGATCTCACCCGCGGTGTAGGGCTCGGTCGGGAACACGTCCAGCGCCGCCGCCGCGACGCGGCCGTCCTTGAGCGCCGCCACCAGGGCGTCGAGATCGATCAGGTCGCCGCGCGCGGCGTTCACGATCCGCACGGTGGGCCGCATCCGCGCGATCGTCTCGGCTCCCACCAGGTGGTGCGTCTCCGCGGTGAGCGGCGCGTGCAGGGTGATGAAGTCGGCCTGCGCGAGCACCTCGTCCAGGCTGCAGTAGGACACCTGCGACTCGCGGAACCGCTCCGGCGTGACGAACGGATCGTGGGCGATCACCTGCATGCCGAGGCCGCGGGCGCGGCTTGCAACCAGCTGTCCGATGCGGCCGAAGCCGAGCACGCCAAGCGTCTTTCCGCACAGCTCGACGCCACCGAACCGGGATCGCTCCCAGCGCCCCGCGGTGAGCGCGGCGTGAGCCTGCGGGATGTTGCGGGCGACGGCGAGCAGCAGGCCGATCGCGTGCTCCGCGGCCGACACCATGTTCGATCCGGGGGCGTTGGCGACGATGATCCCGCGCCGCGTCGCCTCGGCCACGTCGACGTTGTCGACTCCGGTTCCTGCGCGTCCGATCACGGTCAGCCGCTCGGCGCGCGACAGCAGCTCGGCGTCGACGGCGGTGGCGCTGCGGACGATCAGCGCGTCGTACTCGCCGATTCGCCGGCCCAGCTCGGCGGCGTCCATGTCGACCTCGACGTCGACGTCGAACCGTTCGCTGAGAAGGTCGACGCCGGCCTGGGCGATGCGCTCCTTGATCAGCACCCGGGCGCGCGCGGTTGCGGGATCGCCGGCGTCGCGCGTCGGCTGCGTGGTCTCAGACACGAGCCGCCTCGGGCCGGGTGAACAGCTCCACCGCTCGCGCGGCGCCGGCTCCGGAGGTCGGGGCATGGTGGCCCATCTCGGCCAGCACCATCTCCAGCGCCGACAGGGCGGTGATGATGTCGAACTCGTTCATGTAGCCCATGTGACCGATCCGGATCACGCGTCCGCGCAGGGGCCCCTGCCCACCGGCCAGCACCACGCCGTGGCGGTCACGGAGCAGCGCGTACACCTGCTGACCGTCGATCCCGGTGGGCATCCGCACCGCCGTTACCATCGCCGAGCTCTCATCGTCGGGGGAGAACAGCTCCAATCCGATCGCCTTCGCGCCCTCCCGCGCCGCCAGCGCAAGCCGCCGGTTGCGCTGCCAGGCGCTCGCGAAGCCCTCCCGCTCGAGCAGCGCGATGGCGGCGTTCAGCCCCGCCACCAGCGTGACCGGCGGCGTGAAGGCGGTGCTCGAGGCTGCCTGGGCGTCACGGGTGGTTCGCCAGTCGAGCGTGAATCGCGGCAGCCCGCCCCGCCCGGCCAGCTGCCACGCGCGCTCCGAAACGGATGCAAAGGCCAGTCCGGGCGGTGTCATCAGGGCCTTCTGCGACCCCGCGACGACGACGTCGACACCCCAGGCGTCGGTCGCCAGCTCGACGCCGCCCAGGCTGGAGACCGCATCCACCACCAGCGCCGCGCCGGTCGGCGGCAGCGCCTCCGCGATCGCGCGCACGTCATGGACGACACCGGTGGATGTCTCCGAGTGGGTGACGAACACTGCGGCGCAGCCGTCGGCCCGCTCGGCGATCCGCTCCGGATCGAGCCGGTCGCCCCACTCGAGTGCGAGATGATCGGGCTCCAGGCCGTACGCCTGGACGATCTTCACCCACCGCTCGCCGAAGTTGCCTGCGGACGCCACCAGCACGCGGTCGCCGGGAGAGAGCAGGTTCGCCACCGCCGACTCCATCGCCGACGTGCCCGAACCGGCGAACATCAGCACGGGTTCGGCGGTCGCGAAGACGCGGCCGAGCCCGGCCAGCGTCTGCGCCAGCAGCAGCTTGAACTCGGGGCTGCGATGGTGGATCAGCGGCAGCGCCCTCGCGGCCGAGACCTCAGGCGGAATGGGCGTAGGACCGGGGGTGATCAGGTACGTCTTGTCCGCCACCGGTCCAGTCTAGAACTTAGCCGGACAGATCCGCTCAGCTGTGGAGGACGGGCGAAGCCGTGGCTGCGCCGGTCATCGGCACCACGATCAGCTCGACCTCGGGATCGCCCTCGCCGGGCTCGGCCGGCCGGTTCCGATCGCGGAGGCGCTGCACGATCCACCAGGCGATCAGCGCGTAGGCGACGCCGGCCACCGCGTCCACCACGTAGTGCTCGCCGGTGTACACGATCATGAACCAGACGCCCACCATCCGCACCGTCTCGAGGTACAGCAGCCAGGCCGGCAGCCGGTACTTGCGGATCACCAGGAAGCCGATCAGCGGAAAGGCGGCGTGGATGGACGGAAAGGCCGCGGTCACGTCGTAGGCGTTGGTGTCGCCCTTGAACGCCGCGATCGAGCTCAGCCCCATGCCGTCGAGGC